>DTPJ01000091.1 GCA_011334435.1 Candidatus Poribacteria bacterium
CATTGGTTCATGCGGTCCTACGACAAGTTCTCGTATGGACGCATATACTCCAATATTGCTTAAACACGGCTTAAAAGGCATGATCGGCAAAGGAAAACGTTCTGAGGAAGTAAGGGCTTCTATGATAGAAAATAAGGCAGTTTATTTTTCTGCGGTTGGTGGAGTTGCAGCGTTATTGTCAAAGACCATTATAGAATCTGAGATAATCGCATATCCAGACCTTGAACCTGAATCTGTTAGGCGACTTGTCGTAAAGAATTTTCCAGTCATCGTCGCCATTGATATGTATGGCAACGATATATGGGTAAACCGATGATTTTGTAGTATATTAGTTATTTTAAAAGGGAAATTATGACTTATGAAAAAAGTTAAGGTTTTAGTCCTAAGGACAGCAGGGACAAATTGCAATTATGAGACTGATTATGCCTTCCAATTGGCAGGTGCAGATGTTGAGCAAGTGCATATAAATCGCTTAATCAAAGGCGAAAAGGAACTTTCTTCATATCAGATATTAGCCCTGCCGGGAGGTTTTGCTTACGGTGATGATATTGCTGCGGGAAAAATACTGGCGAATGAGTTAAAATACAAACTCAGAGATTCTATTGAGAAATTTATCGCTGATGGAAAACTTATGATCGGCATTTGCAATGGATTCCAAGTCATGGTTAAGGCAGGATTACTCCCGGGATTTAATGGCATCAGTGATATTCAAGAGGCTACGCTTTATAATAATGATTCTGGCAAATTTGAGTGTAGATGGGTATATCTTAAAGCAGTTGAGAATAATAAATGTGTGTTTACAAAGAATATCAAACAATTAGTATATCTTCCTGTTGCCCATGGTGAAGGAAAGTTTACGACAATAGATGAAGGTGTTCTTGATAAATTGGAATCAGAAGGACAAGCAGTCTTTAAATACGTAGATGCTGATGGGAATTTAACTGGTTATCCTTGGAATCCTAATGGATCGGATAGGAACATCGCTGGAATATGCGACGCTACTGGACGGATTTTTGGAATGATGCCCCATCCAGAAAGACATATAAGCAAATATAATCATCCACGTTGGACACGAGAAAATCTTGATGAGGAAGGCGACGGTTTAGCTATTTTCAGGAATGCTGTGGAATATGCGAAAGGATTATTAGATTAAAAAATTTCTAATTTTATTGGTGGCGGTGCTGGGATTTGAACCCAGGACACCCCGGGTATGAGCCGAGTGCTCTTGCCACTGAGCTACACCGCCAAGTTACAGAATAATATTATATTTGATCTAATTCCAAAGGTCAAGACAAAAATTTCAAGAGGGAAGCAAAAATGAGCAAAATTGTCATTATTGGAGCTGGAAGCGTTGTTTTTTCAAGAGGTCTTATTGCTGATATTGTAATGACAAGTGAATTAAGCGGAAGCACGCTTGCATTATGCGATATTGATCCCGAAGGTCTTGAATTGACGACGAGACTTGCACGCCGTATGGTAACTGAATCCGAAGCGGACATTATAATTGAAAGCTCTACGGAACGCGCGGATGTTCTCCATGACGCTGATTACATTATCCAAACCATCGCGATAGGTGGCAAGTCTGCGTGGGAAAAAGATTTGAATATTCCTGCTAAATACGGCATAATTCAACCTGTGGGAGATTCAGTAGGTCCCGGCGGAATATCAAGGGCTTTGCGACTTATACCCGTGGTTATGGATATATGCCATGATATAGAGGAAATTTGCCCGAATGCCTTATTGATCAACTATTCAAATCCTAACACTTGCGTATGTTCAGCAGTCCATCAATTCAGCAATGTTCGGGTTGTTGGGCTATGTCGTGGTCTTCCAGAGACACACAAACAATTAGCTAATTATCTGGAAGTCCCTATTGAAGAAACCAGCGTGTTAGCGGTAGGAATAAATCATTTCAATTGGATACTTGACTTTGTTGTTCAGGGACAAGATGGTCTCGCTATGCTAAGAGACAAGTTTGAAACTGAAGGTGTGCCAGATAATATGCGTGTTTGTGCAAGTCTATTTAAGGTATTCGGTGCTTTTCCTGCGCCAGGCGATAATCATGTTGCTGAATTTGTCCCATATTTTCTGAACCAAGAAGCTGATTACGGGAGAAAATACGGTCTTTCAATAATGAAAGCTTATGGTCAAAGTCCAGAGCATTGGGACGAGATAAGGAAACATCTTGACGGTTATATGCCTGTTGATAGATACCTTAAACGGTCTGATGAAATGGCTATAAGTCTTATTACTGCACTTGAAAGCAGCGGTTTCTCCATAAGGGCAACTAATACTGATGACCCATATTTTAGATTAGCTAGATACTTTGATGCGGTCAATATACCAAATTACGGGCTGGTAACTAACCTTCCAGAGGGGGCTATCCTTGAACTACCTGCAACTGTTACTCATAATGGGATCAGAGGCGTATTTATTGGAGATATTCCACATGGGATAGCGACTATGATATCTCAAAGGCTTTATCAGCAAAATTTGATAGTGGAATCCGCTATAAATGGCGATAGACAATTAGCTTTGCAAGCTATGGCTCTTGATCCACTTGTCCCCTCACTTGAAATTGCAGAGGCTTTGTTAGATGAATTGTTAGAAGCCCATGAAGAGCATCTACCTAGATTTTTTGATGTAAATGATTAAAGAATGTTTGATATTTTGAAGGAGGTTTTGTATGGCAGAATACATTTTGGCTGTGGACGTCGGAGGTAGTAGGATCCGTCTGTTAATAACAAATAAAAATGCGGATATTTTGGCAGAAAAGATCATTTATCTTGAAGAAGGTATGACTGTTGAAAATCTGAACGAGGAATCCA
Source organism: Candidatus Poribacteria bacterium (assembly GCA_011334435.1). Classification (GTDB taxonomy): domain Bacteria; phylum Poribacteria; class DTPJ01; order DTPJ01; family DTPJ01; genus DTPJ01. Next base: position 2,829 of record DTPJ01000091.1, read on the forward strand.
TAAAAGAAACTAAAAAACTTATTGACTCTCTTAAAATTAAGGAATTTGATATTATGGGAGTAACTATGGGTTCCGCAGGCGTCCCTGATCAAGAGAGAAAGATCATGACAGAGTCACCTAATGTCCCTAAATCTATGAAAGGAATTATTGCCGTAGTTCCCGCTTTGGCAGAGGCATTTAAATGGGATAAGATGTATATCAACAATGACTGCTCAACTGCGGTTGAATGTGCAAAGCTCTTTGGTCACAAGAGACAAGATGTCAAATTAGGTGATCCATTTGCAAGCGAACCTTATGCTTATAGATTTGCCCAACGTCCCGGCGATGATAAAGATGATTATTTTGTAGTTGTCTATTGGACGATCAGTTCAGGAACAAATATCGGCGTTAAAATAGGTGATCTGCTGTTTAAGGGTGAATTTGGGACAATCCCTGAATTTGGGCATCATTTCCACATAGAAAAAGACCCCTTTGGCAATGAACTAAAATGTGGTGATGGGGCAACTGGACATATAGAAGCGGTGCTTTCAGGCGGTGGTATTGCTAAGATAATACGAAATGGCATAAAGTCTGGTGCTATATCAAAAGGTGCTTTTTATGAAAAAGTGGTCAATGAAACTGATAATAAAAAACTTCCTGTGATAATGTATGACAATCTTGATGATGAAAACGCTAAGAAGATCGCTAACTTTGTATCGCTAAGCCTTGCTAGGGCTTTAGGATTAATTATAGTGAGTTTCGGACCAGGAAAAATTGAGATCGGCGGTGGCGTTATGAAGAGCTTTAAAAAAGTCCTTATCCCCGCTATTAAGCTTTTAGATGAGAATAAAGATAACGCATTTTATCTCCAAAGGGGAAAGACTACCTTGCCAGACATCTGCGTTGCAAAAGGCTATGGCGACGACTATGTTTGGAAAGGTGCAATCGCTGGTTTCCTTGGCGAATTTAAAGAATAGCATCTTCCAATTGGAACACATCGTTAATAGTGTTATTTTGATGATAATGTCTTTCTGAGTGAGGCAAAGAATCCTCTTTTTGCGATAATTATGAGATTTTTTGCTTCGCTCAAAATGACAAAATTGAGTTGAGAAATGGTAATAAACTGTCCAAAATCAGAACTAAACATTGGTTTTCTGGGGTTTTCTAAATGAAGGAAACGTATATCAAGCTAATAGCATTAATATTAGTGCTTATTATATGTTTTGTTGTTGATGCAAAGTTACGAGGATATTCAAGCGAGAGAAAACTTGAAGATGGCTCAATACTCATTACTTGCATCGCAAAAGTTATCAGCATAGATGTGGGCAAGGCAACAGGTGATTCTCATTCGTGGTCTTACCCAGTGGACGGGCAGATAGTGACTCTGCGACTGACGAGCGGAAAATACAAAGGGAAAGAAGTTTTTTCTGCTAATCCATTTATTGGAGAATACACTGATAGAGTGCTAAGAGTTGGCGATTCTCTATATGTTAATATAAATCTAAAAAGTGGAGATTCTGTCAGTTCTGGTGCGGTTTTAATTGGCGAGTATGTAAGGACGCCATTTTTGCTTTATTTAGCAGGCATATTTATTGCCCTTGTTATTGCTATTGGTGGTATGAAAGGCATCAAATCTATTGCCGCCCTTGCATTATCAACCGTGTTCATAATTGCAGTGCTTGTTCCGATGTGTCTTCAGGGGTATAATCCTATATTGGTGGCAATTTTAATATCTGCTATTAATACCATTCTGACTTTTTTACTAATAGGTGAAGTCAGCAGAAAATCCGTCGCAGGAATACTTGGCACTATTGGCGGACTTTTTGTAACTGCATTATTGGCTTTTATTTCCAGCAGAGTTTTGAATTTGACAGGACAAGACGTCAGCTTTGGATTCCTTGATCTTGGGAAAAGGCTATGGTTGTCGCCACAAAGCACTAATTGGAATTTTAGCGGAATCTTGGTGGCAGGGATGATACTTGGTGCTTCTGGTGCTATTATGGATGCAAGTATGGCTGTTGCTTCTGCTATTGAACAGGTCAAGAGAGCTAATCCAAAATTTGGTGTTTGGAACTGCATAAAAGCGGGCATGAACGTCGGTAAAGATGAAATGGGTACGATGGCTAATACCCTTATATTTGCTTACATTGGAGCTGATATAACTTTGATATTAATGCCGATGATACAGTTTGGCGAAGCTGGACGGGCTATGCCTATGACCAGAGTTATAAATCAGGAATCCACATCGTCGGAGATCGTTCAAGCGATAACTGGGACAATTGGGATCATAATGGC
>DTPJ01000502.1 GCA_011334435.1 Candidatus Poribacteria bacterium
ATTCAGTGTCTATTTTCCGAGTTATTCTGTGGCTAAATTATCTAAATTATCCTTGCATGGACATTAGATTTTTTAAGTTCGTTATTATTATTATTGAGTTTCTATGTGAATTATGAATCATTTAATTATCAAACATTAAGCTGATTAAAGGTTGAGAGAGACAAGAGGTTAGGTCATTAAATTAGTTCATTAAACATGGAGTAATATTTATTAAGGTTTTAATGTGGTGAAAAATCTTACAGGAGGAGTTTCCTTTTTCCCTTTATTTTTTTGACTAAATAACTTTAGATAAAATATAATTTTATTGGAGTATATGTTGAGGAATTTCTGAAGTTCAGTAATATTGTATTGAGTTATTGACAAAATTTTGATAAAATTTATTTGCTACTAATTTGGAAATTGCTAAATAACATTTCTTCACTGATCACTGAATAATAAAAGGAGATAATAATGGCGGATATAATTCATGGAGCGGTTATCGGTTATGGTGCAGCATTTAATATGGGCAAGCATCATGCTTCACAATTGAAAGCTGTTGAAGGTTTGGATTGTGTCGCAATATGTGACACTGATAAAGCAAGAACAGAAGCAGCAAAAACTGACTTTCCCGATGTGAAGACATACAATAATCATAAACAGATGCTTGAAGAGGAGAAAGATATTGATCTTTGCGTAGTTGTTCTACCTCATTATCTACACGCACCTGTTGCTATGGATTGTCTGAAAGCGGGAAAGCATGTAATCATTGAGAAACCTATGTGCATTACAATAGCAGAAGCCACTGAAATGATAAACACAGCAAGAGAGAAAAACCTAATGCTTACCGTTTTCCATAATCGCCGATGGGATGCGGATTTCTGGACACTTAAAGAGTTAGTCAATAGCGGAGTTATCGGAAAAATATTCCACGTTGAGATGTGGGGCGGCGGATATGGACATCCTGGGAAATGGTGGAGATCAGATAAAAAAATATCAGGCGGTGCTTTTTATGATTGGGGGGCGCACTATCTTGATTGGCTACTTAACATTATTCCATCAAAAATGGTGAATGTCACTGGATATTTCCATCAAAACCGCGTCTGGAAAGATGTTACTAATGAAGACCACGTTGAAGCTGTGATACGTTTTGAAGATGGAGCGGTTGCTGATGTCCAAATGTCACAGATCGCCAAGATAGGCAAACCGAGATGGCGAGTATTAGGCGAAAAGGGCGCTATTGTTTCCGAAGGCGATGGATTCAGAGTTCTTTCTGTTGAACCGGGATTTCCCGCAGAACAAGTGGTAAAATTTCATGGCAGACCAGGTCCTAGCTATTATCAAAATATCTCTGCACATCTATTAAAAGGTGAAGAACTGATCGTCAAGCCAGAAGAGGCAAGAAGAGTTATAGCTGTTATGGACTTAGCAGAAAAATCATCTAAAAGCTTCCAATCCGAACCCGTCCCTTACGAACACGAGTTCTGTTGTTGCTGTAAATAAATTATGCTTTGGAAGGAAAATCTGATGATGTATCTCATTTCATAAGAAGAAGCTAATGATCAGATTCTTGACCTTTTGATATTAGGCTGTTAATATCGCTTTTCAGTTTGATAAATGTTCCATCAATTATTGAGCGCCGAATGCCTCGCATAAGGCTAAGATAAAAATGCAAGTTATGGATCGTGTGCAATCTGTGTGCCAATATCTCATTTGCGATGAACAGATGTCTGAGATATGCTCTGGTGAAATTTTTGCAGGTGTAACATTTGCATTTCGGATCCAATGGTGTGAAATCACGCTTAAATTTTGCATTTTTGATCTTTAACATTCCCTCGCTTGTAAATAACGAGCCATTTCTGGCGTTTCTTGTTGGCAAAACACAATCAAACATATCTATACCAAGCGATACAGCCTCTACAATATTCTCGGGAGTGCCTACTCCCATTAAATAATGAGGTTTATTCTTTGGCAGAAGTGGCGTTGTGAAACCTACTATCTCATACATCATCTCTTTTTCCTCTCCAACGCTTAACCCACCCAAAGCATATCCGTCAAAATCCATCTCAACTAATTGTTCAGCACATTTTCGTCGTAGATCGTGATATACGCTTCCCTGAACAATGCCAAATAATAGTTGATCGCTTTTATGAGCTTTTTTACATCGCTTAGCCCATCTAATAGTCAACTCCATAGAATTTTTAGCATATTCATAATCACAAGGATAAGGCGTGCATTCGTCAAAATTCATTATTATATCTGCACCAATTGCGGTCTGTATCTCAATTGATCTCTCTGGACTGAAAAAATGTTTTGATCCGTCAATTTCTGATTTGAATATGGCGCCTTCTTCGGTTATCTCTCTATTTGCCCCTAAACTGAATACCTGAAATCCTCCGCTGTCTGTGAGTATTGATCTATTCCAAGACATGAATTTATGCAATCCGCCAGCTTTTTTTACTATATTGTGCCCCGGTCTAAGATATAGATGATAGGCATTGCCTAATATTATCTCCGCTCCTAATGATTCTAACTCATTGGGAGAACAAGTCTTTACCGTGCCATAAGTGCCGACGGGCATAAATACTGGCGTATGAACTACACCGTGAAGGGTATGTAAAACACCTGCTCTCGCTTTACTTGAATTATCTAATTTTATTATCTGAAAAACTTTACCTTCGGATAATTTCTTCATTTAACCTCCGTTAAAACATCGTCAACTGTCCTTCGTTTCTGGGAACAAAAACTGCACAAGGAATGATCATCTCTTGCATTGATATTCCACCGTGGGCGTAACGGACAATGCGACCTGACTCTTGCTCTCGTAAGGAAGTGATAAACTTGCCCTGCTTAGCAAAGCCATATTTCAGTATCCCCTCATCTGAGGGCATGTGAATATTTTCAGAACTGAAAAACACAAAGTCCGCAGAATTAATATTATCGGGAGTGGTAAAACTACGTAATCCTATATATCTTCTATGTGGGTCTGCTTGACTTCTATCTGGTGCGATGATGCCTTTTCCTGCTAATTCCACAAATCCATGATCAGATAAGATAAAAACTAATGAGTTTGACGGGATTTTTTGCAAATACGGTTGGATAGTGTTATTAAAGTTTACTTGCACTTCCTCATATAAAGTGACAAGGTTTTGCATTGTGCTGTGAATTTTAATATCTATCAATGAGAATACAACCGCTTTAATCTGCGCCTTTTCCTCTAAAAATCTCATCATATTGTCTCTTTGACCAGGAAATTCTCCTGATATTTGGACTTTGGCGACTTGATAGGAATTTAGGGCTGATTCTAATAGCTCGCTTTCATCTGTGGAATGGAAATCTCTTGGGAATTTGCCCGCAAATATCGCATTTCTCGCCCATTCTGTTGTGCTTGGGAGTATGGACAACATCGGAATAACATCTTCCATTGCCAACTTACCGTGAAAAGTTTGAAGGATGCTTGGCTTCAAAAAATCCCACTCATCCCATCTCATACCATCAAATATAATTATATAAGCTGATTGATCATCGTTTTTGATATATCTGTTATATAACGGCAAAAAAACTTTTGAGATAAAATCCACTGTCAAGACAGGTCTTGGTTTCTCAATCTCAGTCACCCAAAGCGGATAATGCTTCTGTATAAGATCAGTAAAACTTTCGTTGAGATTTGCTAATATCTGTCTAACCTCGTCAATTAATTTCTGCATTAAGGCAGGCAATAGAAGTTCACATTTGAAGTTTAGAGTCTCTATCCTATCTCTCAAAAATTCCAATTTAGATATATATTTTGGATAAATATCTTGAATCCAAAGATCAATGTTATCTAACCGATTTCTTGAATTCCACCATTCCTTTTTCTTTATTTCACTGGCAAGGTTTAAAAATTCACAAAGCAAAAAAAACTCATCAAAGGTGTCTTTGATACGCATATAGCCTGTGTCATCTTGCAAAAATAGATGTCTTTTAGTGATGTTTTTTAATATTTCATCTTTCATTTGAGGGGTCACTGCCATTGACACCGAAGATGACACCATAGCTCTGGCGATTGTCCTAAGCGAATCCTTAAGCGGAACACAGAAGCATCTTTCTTTGACTGAGTATTCAACTGCTTTTGCAATGTTTCCACTACTTACACCTAACCAGCCCTTGAAAAGACGCATTTTTTCTTCATCTTGACCAAGCCATTCTTCAACAAGTTTTATTTGCTCTAATGCCCTGTCTGAGTCGCTTTCTATTAGTTGTTCGCATATCTCTTTAGCTCTGTCTTGCGGAATTTCGCCGTATTTCTGCCATATATCGTCTCCAAGTATGCGAGGAAGAAGTATCTCATAGTTTTCTGTATGTTGAGACAAAGAATAAGCTAACCATATAAATTTTGTCAATTCCTCATCTGTTCCAATTTTTGCCATTAATGGTATGGCTTCATGCACTTTTTGTTCAAGAAATTCTATCAATTTTGGATATTTTTTTCTAAGTTCTGCTATTCTTTCGTCTCTATCAATTTTACGTTGTAATTCTATTGCAGAAGTAGGCAATAATGGTTTTAGTAGGTCAAAATTCAGTAATGCGGAAAGTATAATTGAATTGCATTCTGCGGATGATATTCTACCTGATATTGATTCACGAAATTTCTTCAGCCTATCAATGTTATCCCAGAAATCTGCCCCTTGAAGTTGATTTACATTGTCAAGCCAATTAAAGCCGTTTTGTGAAAATTCTAAAAGATTTTGAGGTGTTATCTCAATCAAATTACTGCGGGCAATATAATCAGCTATACATAAGTTTTCATCGTTTTCTTTTGATGTAACTATGCAAAACCTTTTGTCTTGCATATTATCCTTATATTTTTCAAGGACATCTCTTATTTGAAGATCATTTTCATAAGGGACTATAAGAAAATTTCTGTCTAAGATATTCAATATCCCATCAATAGGCAATATTTGAGACCTGTCTATCAACACCAGCAAGGGACGCGGCGATGGTGACTTAAACGCTATATACGATTGAATCAGGTCAATATCCATATTATAGCTCTATTATGCTCTGAATTTATCAATTCGTCCTGCATTTCCAAGAGCATAAAGCATAACTTCTGTTGCATGGAATAATCCAAGTTCAC
>DTPJ01000617.1 GCA_011334435.1 Candidatus Poribacteria bacterium
AGGTTTCAACTTTTCGGTTCTGGTCTATAAGTGTTTGTATAAGGTCTGTCATATTAAAGAATGTATTTTTGGGAATTATATCTAAAGCAGAAGGAGAAACGACGTATATTCCAGCATTTATAAGAAATTTCAACTCAGGCTTTTCATCTATTGACTTGATAACATTGTCCTGCATGTTTATAACTCCATACGGCACTTTATAACTATAACTGGTGACTGCAACTGTTAGCTCTGCTGACTTATCAAGGTGCATTTGATACATTGCCCTAAAATCCATATCAGTTAGCAAATCGCCATTCATCGTAATAAACGGTTGATCACCGAGTAAATGCTCAACTAATTTTACAGGGGCAGCAGTTCCCATAGGTTTATCTTCCTGATAATAAGTGATGTTTACGTTCAAACCGTTTCCATCACGGAAATACGCTTCTATAATTTCCGCTTTATATCCAGTATTCAAGATAATATCTGTAAAACCGTGATCTCGCAGTCGTTCTATTATTATTTCAAGGATCGGTTTTGTGCCAACAGGAAGAAGGGGTTTAGGTATTACACTACTTATAATTCCCAATCTTGTTCCCTTACCGCCAGCAAGGATAACAGCTTTCACTATATATTCCCCCTCAAATGTTTAGGTATATTCGGAAAAATTTGATTGTTTGTTCTAAACCATTATCCAGAGAAACCTCAGGCTTCCATCCAAGCAAATTCTTCGCTTTCGTTATATCGGCTACCAATTGTCCTATATGATGATCTTGTAAGCGGACACGCGTTGCGTCAAATGTTACTTTTGCATCACTACCAATTAATTTTATTATTTTATCTGATAATTCTCCTATAGAAATCCCTTGTCCAGAACCAAGATTTATTACCTCTCCTGTTGATTCGGGGATTTCAACAATTTTTATGAGACCTGTAACAACGTCATCAACATAGATAAAATCTCTTATCGCGTGCATATCCCCAAGGAGCAATTCTGGCTCAATAAGACCTTGTATGATAATTGTTGGAATGATAGCGTTTTTTGATTGCATAGGTCCATAAACATTAAATAGTCTTACTATCGTAACTGGTAACCTGAAAGCTGAATAATATCCCTCAACAAGTTTTTCAGCAGATATATCAATGCTAACATATGGAGATAGTGCTTTAAGTGGACACTCTTCATCAGTTGGTATATTTTTTACTTTACCATATACTTCCGCAGTGGAAATATGAACAAGCTTTTTCACTTTGTATTTTCTAGCGGAGTTTAACATGTTAAATGTGCCGATAACGGTTGTTTCCAAATACTCACGTGCGTTTGTGTCTGATGGTACCATATCTATCATGCCAAAATGGAACACTATGTCTGTATCTTTAACAGCATAATCAATAGCTTCTGGATTTGTCAGGCTTCCATGAATTACCTGAATTTTATTTTTAACATATATGGGCAGTTTATCCAGTAACCCTATGTCATTATAATAATCATATCGTATAAATGCCCTTACATTAGCACCCAATTTGACTAATCGTTCTGCTAAATTGACGGCTAAAAAATGAGTAGCACCAGTTATCAGTACATTTTTTCTCCACTCATACATTATAAATCCCCACCTTATATCTATTGAGTGATTTTGAGATCCATTCAATGGTCCTACCTAAACCATTATCCAACGATATTTTAGGTTCCCATTCCATTAGTCTTTTTGCTTTGGTATTATCGGCAACCAATCTTTTAACCTCACTTGCTAACGGGCGTATGCGTTCATCTTTTGACACTATCTTTGCTTCTCTGCCAATTATAGACATAATCTTTTTAGCCAAATCGTTTATAGATATTTCAATTCCTGTGCCAACATTAACTACCTCTCCAACAGTAAGAGGCGATTCAGCCATTTTGATAAATCCATCAACAGTATCTTCTACAAACAAGAAATCGCGAGTTGGGAATAATGACCCTAAAGATACAATATCAGAACTGAGCACTTGTGTAATTATTGATGGAATAACCGCTCTCGCTGATTGACGAGGACCATAAGTGTTAAATGGTCTGATTGTAGCAACTGGCAAATCATAAGATAAGTGGAAGCTTTCTGCAAGCTTATCAGCTGCAATCTTACTGGCAGCGTAAGGCGACTGTGCCTGCAATGGATGCTTTTCATCTATCGGAACGTAAATTGCTGTTCCATAAACTTCACTGGAAGATGTCTGGATCATTTTCTCCACTTCATATTCCTTGACTGCATTTAACACATTTAATGTCCCTATAATATTTGTCTCTACCGCATCACGAGGGTTGCCATACGAGTAAGGAATAGCAATGCTTGCTCCAAGATGGAAAACAATCTGAACGTCCTTAACAACGGTTCTTACCGATTCTGAATCCCTCAGATCCCCTGTTACAACTTCAATTTGTCTTTGAGTATGCTCTGGAAGAATTTCCAATAATCCCCAATCATTTCGTGAGTTATATCTCACAAAAGCACGCACTTTTGCACCTAATCCTACTAGCTTTTCAACCAAATGGCTACCTATAAAGCCACCTGCGCCAGTAACAAGAACTTTCTTTTCTTTCCAATCCATTATCACTCCTTCTATTTTTTCGATATTGAGACATCTTCATTGTTTAACTCATATTGTATTCCAAAAATCTTTTCGGCATTCTGCTGAACTTCCGATCCACCAAGTCGCTTGCTTATAAATGACAATATGTTTTTACGAGGAACACCGATAACCAATAAAGTAGCAAAGATTATCTTTAAATCAAGCAAAAATTTTCTGTTATCAACATACCATAGCTCAAACTTCGCTTTTTTTGGCATAATTACATTTCTAAAGATACTTTCCGCAGATTCCTTATCACAAGATAGAAGCGACTCCTCATTATGAAAATATAATGAAGCTAATCCTGTAATACCGGGTTTTATGGAGTATATCTTTTTTGCCACATCTAGCGGATAAATGCTTACCTCATTAGACGGAAGAGGACGAGGACCCACTAAACTCATATCCCCCTTTAAGACATTTATTAATTGTGGAAGTTCGTTAATTTTGCTCTTACGAAGCAGTGCACCAATCTTTGTTACACGTGAGTCGTTCTTGCAAGTTATGGTATCTCCATTTATGTGTGCATCTTTATCCATTGTTGCAAACTTAATAAGCAAAAAAGGTTTTAAGTCCTTGCCAAGCCTTTCCTGAATGAAAAATACGTCGTTGCCTGTGAACTTATTAATCAAGGCTACGACAACAAGCACAGGCAAAAAAATTAAGATTAGCCCAAAGAATGCCATGATAAAATCAAATATCCGTTTCATTTATCACCCCTCATTTTCTCTTTCCCGCAAAGTGAATTTTTTACCCCTTTAATAAGATATTCGTATCCTCTATGGTTTATCTAAAAGCTCTTCTAATTCTCGCACAATAAATTCCAGATCATCATCAGCTAAACCTATGTGACTAGGGATATTTATTCCATGTTCATATAAATACTCTGACCGTTCCGTATGATAAGCTTGACAATCCCTATACGGAGGCAAAAGATGAAGGGGAAAGAATAATGGACGTGCTTGTATATTTTTAGCATTAAGACTTTCTATTATTTGCTTTCTGGATTTGCCTTGTATAATAATCCAGCAAAGCCAATAGGTGCTAAATGCCCATTCTTCCTCTCCACATACTCTTACAACTTTCCCAAGCTCTCGTTGATAGAATTCTGCTATATGACGCTTTAATTGAATAAATTCATCAATCCTCTCAAGTTGGGCTAATCCTAATGCAGATTGAATGTTAGTGAGACGGTAATTATATCCTACCTCGTTATGATAATATTCTATACTATCCGCCCTTGACTGTGTAGTAAGACTTTTGATACGCTCAGCAAGTGCAGAATTATCGGTAACCACCATACCACCACCGCCAGTAGTGATAATCTTGTTACCATTAAAGCTAAAAGCTGATAAATTGCCAAACGTGCCTGTCATTTTACCTTTATATTTTGATCCGAGCGCCTCTGTCGCATCTTCCAATATGAACATGTTATATTTCTGTGCCAATTCCAACAAAGGATCCATATCCACAGGGTGACCATAAATATGGACTGGGATCATACCTCTAACCGTTCTTCTGGTTGATTTATTTATAAGCAAACCATTAGACCAGATACATTCTTTTTCCAGAAAATCCTTCACTTTCCCTACGTCCATGCATAGCGTCCTATCATCTACATCCGTGAAGACAGGATAAGCGTTACAATATCTCACTACGTTAGCAGTCGCTATAAACGTCAGTGATGGAACAAGAACTTCCTCATTAGGCTGAAGCCCAAGTGCTACCAGAGAAACGTGGAGTGCGGAAGTGCCACAACTTGTTGGGATAGCATGTTTGGCATTTACGTATTGGCTAAATTTTTCTGCAAACAAATCAACGAATTTCCCCGCAGAAGAAACCCACCCAGTATCAAGGCACTCTTTGACATATTTCCATTCGTTTCCGTTTATAAATGGTTCTGAAAGCGTTAGACGTTTAGATATTATTACTTTAGTGTTTAACTTATCTTGCATATTTTCTAATTAAACCTCTGATCTTCTGGAAAGTCCTAAACTGCCACTGATATGTGGATCTAGCAATTTTTGCCAAGGGGTTATAACTTTTATACCAATGATAAGTATCAATCAATTCCCCTCCCCATTTTGTTTTGAAGGGATTGTTGCCTCCACCCATGTGGTATTTCGTTATTCCTCTCTTAGCAGCCATTTTCATTAATGTCCATTGAATTAGTTCATTAGGGTAAAAATTGCGAAATTCTGAATAAGAAGCCCCTCCCCAATAATATACATAATGATTGTCATGAGGAAATAAACCAGTAGCTATTATCTTGCTGTTGTATTTTACTTGAAGGGTAAATAGCAAATCCTGCTCATTTAAGCAGTCAAACAAAGTTTGAACTCTAGCCAAACCATAGGTAGGCACAAGCCCTTTGTTGGCAAATACCTCAATTAATTGTTTGTAGTACTCATTTATAAATTGTGGGTGATTTTCACATTCGACCGTCAACCCATTTTTTAAAGCTTTATTAATTGCAT
>DTPJ01000214.1 GCA_011334435.1 Candidatus Poribacteria bacterium
ATTGGTAATGATATTGATCGTTCATTGTTCATATTGACTACCTTATCATCATACAAAAGTGTAAAATTGTATGTATTTGGTAGATTTTGCCAGATCATCTCTCCACTTTCGGATAACTCTACTGATAATTCCCAGTTAGCTTCTGGGGCATCTTTCACAAATGAGGTTTCTAACAATTCAAACGCCAAGTCTTCGGTAACCCATCCTGCGTTTATATCGCCAAATATCTCAGGAAGAGGCGGAATAGGTATATCATACAGATCAACCCCGTCTGACGCGGATTTGTTCATACCAAACACGAGTTTTTTATGCTCTGTTTGTGTGTTTACTGTTAATACACTTTCCCATGATGGCTTTGTCACGATCTTTTGTTTTGCTGGTGGTGCTGATGGTGAGCAACTCATATTCAAGGTGCAGTCACTATTGCAACCTGCCAAATAACCAACTCCGGGTTCTATTGTGGAAGCAACCTCATATTTCTTCTTACTATTGTTGTAACTCACAATGGCTAATAATTTACCAGATGGAGTTGATGTCACATTGCTTGCAGGAATAATACATGATATACTACCCAACGAGTTCCAGCCATATTTAGCCTCACGAGTAAGTGAACTCCGAGGATAGTATTGTAATGAAATTTGCGTCTCACTAGTGTTGACGCCCACTAGATAACTCTTGCCAAACTCAATATTGTTTGTTATTACATATTTTTTCTGTATTGTATCATATTCCACAACTGCCACAATATTAGGATTCCCAGATTTGATCGTGTTCCAATTATTTATGACTGGTTCTCCGGGACACGATATACAATTCCAGCCATAATATAGATTATAATTAATAGTAGAAGGTGGATTAGAGGGCGGATTATCGGGCCATGTTTGAGCGTTTATATAGCTAAAAATTTGACTTATGTATAAAAATGATAATATAAATATCAAAAATCCGTTTCTTTTTTTTATAACTTCCATGATATTACTTCCTCTCTTAATTTGCGTCTAATCAGGTCAAATCATTGATTTATTCATATTTATCTTAATATGACCATCTTATGATTAAAAATTTTATCGCCTGCTTTAATGTTATAAAAATAAACCCCGCTGGACACGATCTCGCCAGACTCATTTCTGCCGTCCCAATAGATCGCTTTATCTTTAGTTGTGTAAAATCCCGCGGGTTTATGACCTAATTCAATTTTTTTGACCAATTGACCCGTAGATGAGTATATCTTAACCGTTACTTCACTGTCAATTGATAATTGATACGGTATCCATGTCTCGGGATTGAACGGATTAGGATAGTTGGCAAAAAACCTCGTTTGAGTAGGGATATACTTCCGTGACGCTTTCAATATAAACTTCTTGTTAGAATCATTTCTGCTTATTGGGATACTTGAATTTTGCTTTAAATCTATTGTTTTTCCAGTATCATATTCCTCTATAACTACCGAGTAATCATTAGGAATTTTGACAAAATCCCATTGCAAATGACCATCAATTGATGTTATGACGTTAAATTCCCATATAAACTGATCTGAAATATATTCGGATTTGATAAGTTCTATGTGAGACAACGAAAATGGATTAGGCGGTGGATTAATGCTTCCGAGTATATTCTCAGCCTTTTTAATTTCCCTTTTGCTTGCGACAATTTCTAATCTGCTTTTATCTATGTCAGTATTAAATGATAATATAATTTTCCACGAATCTATATCCTCTTTATTCGGAATTGATGGAGGAGCTGGTGAAACTGGATATTCTACTGGCGGAATGACTAATTTCGCATCATTGACAGCAGAATAAAGCCAAAAGCCTTGCTTAGGAGGTATAGAATAAGCAGGATTTTCATAAGAATATTTAGTGACATTGATATTTTGAGTGTTATCATACCAAATTATGCGATTATCAACCCATAGATTTGACCTCGCCTGTGTTGGAGTGACTTCATTCCCAGAGTATCTGATCCTGATATTTTCATCTGACCATGCAACAGGAAAATCAAATGGGTTAGCTATATTATTCCATCCAGCATTTAGAGTAATTATATAGGATTCTAAGCTATTGACAGAATCACCTGAAACATCAATGGACTGATTCGATCCATCGCCCATAAGTGTAATCCACCAACCCACAGTTACATCAAACGGATCAGTTGAGACAGGATAGCTTCTATATGTTTGAGGGACTTCCCAACGATTAGCAGATGCATTCCATCGCCAAGCGAACCAATCTACCCCAAATGTGCCGAGTGAACCAAAATTTCCCGCAACTGTTTTATTATCAGTTATAACGCTTGGTGCAACAACGTTCCAAACGCTCGGAGTTTTTGGAGGTGTTGATTTAAGAGAGACAGGAATATTTCCATGCACTGATATTAGATATGGTAAAGATGCAGAGCCATAATAACATTTTTTCCCATTTATATCTGTCAATTCTACATAATAGATTATGCCTTTTGTTGTTACCTGATTTGCGGGGATAACAGCATTCCACGTCCCTTTTTTCAATGTTCCGCTTTGCAATGTAAATGGCATATTTTGATAAACAGTCTTTCCGCCTTGTTTATAATACAGGATAAGGTCTTCTACGTCTGAGGAAATATCAACATTTGCGGTTATGGTAACCGTCTGACCTGCTTGAGCATTGGGACTTACAGAGACAGTTAAAGGAATGCTATTCAAAACTGTTCGGTAGGCATTCACGCGCTTTGCCCAACCGACATTATCCGCATTATTTTTAATCCTATTGGCAACATCATCAGCATTTAGTAATGGATTAATGGACATAACAAGCCCTGCTATTCCAGCGACGCATGGTGTAGCCATAGATGTTCCACTGGCATAGGAGTATATATCATTAAACATAGTGCTATATATGCTTACTCCTGGTGCGGCGACATCTACCCAACTTCCATAATTTGAAAAAGAAGCTTTTGCATCGTTCTGATCGCTTGCGGAAACAGCGATAACGCCATCATAAGCGGCAGGATAATATTTAGTAGTTGTTCCTGAATTACCAGCAGCAGCCACTAACACGCATCCTTTGCTTTTGGCATAATTTATCGCCAGCAAAAGATCCTCTGAATTTGAAGTTGATCCCCAACTCATACTAATGATATTTGCCCCTTTATCCGCAGAGTAATTTAAAGCTGCCACAGCATCTGTCAAAGTTAGAACGCCGTTTCCTTCTGTATTCTTATATCCAGCCCGAACTGCCATAATCTTACAGTTCCATCCTGTTCCAGCAACGCCAACTCCATTATTCGTAACAGCTGATGCAATGCCTGAACAGTGAGTGCCATGACCATGAAAGTCCATTGGATCATTATCAGGAGGACCTATATCTTCACCGGGGGCAGCACCAGATTCTACACTGACGAAATCATAGCCAATTACGTCATCTACATAATAATGATCATCATCATCATCTAAACCATTTCCTGCAATTTCACCGGGATTTATCCAAATATTATTAGCCAAATCAGGATGGTTATAATCAACACCAGTATCAATGATTGCAATTACTACTTCTGTGCTTCCATGTGTCAAATCCCAAGCCTGAGTTGCCTGTATTTTCGCCAGTCCCCATTGAACTGCGGGATTATAGTCATTTGGTGTGTCAAAAGTAAAAAATAAGTAGTTAGGTTCTGCCCATTCAATATATTTATTAAGCTTTAAGAGTGATATTAGATCTGTTGTATTGAAAAAAGTAGGCATTTTGACATGGTATATGTCGTTGAATTCTGGGATATTTTTAGGGATCAGCTTTTTTATTTCATAGACCTTGAATTGATTAAGAATAAAATCAATTGACTCAATTGAAGTATCTGCTTTGCCTTCCTTTAATTGTGGTTCTTTTTTTAGCGATCCCGACTTAAATTTTATTATAACCTCGCCCGGAACTCTATCTAATTTAACATTGCCCAAATTAGGATTAGCCGATCTGTCATTATCTAAACGAGCATTGCTATCGTCTGAAAATGATTGGTAGATTGGATAAGTAAGGGTTATTGCGATCGCTAAATAGAGTAAAATTTTCGCAAAATTTTTCCGCTTTCTTGCATACTGTTGCATAATTAATCATACTCCTGTTCGTTCCTTGTTATATAATGTTAGTTTCCCATTCCCCATCAGTAGTCAATGTTTTGGACTTAATATATGGAACAAATACTCCATAATTGCGATCTCCCCTACTGAATACCATAATAACACCATAGCGTAACTTTGTCAAGTTTTATGATATTATGAAATTTTGACAGTAAGAGTATAAATTTGAATTATGGAGTTCTTGTCTGCGGGTAATATAATAAATTTACTTTTAACGTCAATCCAGTTTAACCAAAATATAATTCCTGTTATTATAGGATAAAGAGTATAAGAGGGGAAAATTATCTTATAAACCCAATTTAATTTTTAGCAAATATAATGCCATACAGAAAAAGAAAGCAATATTTACCAATAAAATATTTTGAAAATAGAGATTTTGAAAATAGAGTTTGATCCGATGATAGAATATCACCACAAATACCTCCTTATATAACAAAGCATATCATAATGGTAAATGTAGTGTTGTAATTTATGGCAGGAAATTCAGATTAGCTTGTGCTGATGGTTCTATGTTTGGTAATTTCTATGGTAGCGTCTTGCAATCATCAGGAGAAGTAAATCTCCTTCTTGACATAGAAGAAACTACTACTAAAGGTAAGGAATTACCTACTATGACGTGGGATCTGAAATAGCAACCTTTTTGTTTTTACCAACTTTTTTGTCTCTATTAATGAATCTTTTAGCTTGTTCTGTTCCCATAAACTGGTCTATTTGTAAAAAAGAGCGTTTCTTAAACGATACTAATGCTAACAGGCTGAGAAAGACAACAGAAGGAGGTATTTGTAGTGATTTTCTATCATCTTTCACCTTGCTTTTTATATCAAACATGGAGTATAATGTATTAGAGAATTGGATAAATCTATCAAATAGATTATTCATATCCATCTCCTTATATTTATCCCCTTGGGTTGACAAGGATAAGTAACTACAAAC
>DTPJ01000387.1 GCA_011334435.1 Candidatus Poribacteria bacterium
CAATCAGTTTCCAGGTCGCAGTACTTTTAGATTACAATACTTCTAAATGTTATCCATCTTCCATATCTGGAGAATGTGATAATGCGTTCATTTTTTCATTTCATTCATTTTTCAAAAACAGCTGTAAAATTCAAATATCAATTCCGAAATTTTGGGATGTGATAAACATGAAAAACAACGGATTTGTGAAGGAATACGTTATCGGGAGGAAGGACCAGTTCGACCTAGATTATGCGATATTCCGGAAAGCCACGGAAGAGACAGAGACGCGGGAGGATATGATAAACTACATAGAGGAGAAGATGCAGTACGTGATTTCAAGGGTTGCGAGCGAGAGGGCAAAGACGCTGATGGAAGAGATGGATCTTATTTGAGATACTTTGATTTACCTATTATATAGGATCGACATTTTTATTATTTTCAACTTTAATAATATATTTTCTCAACTTTTTTACGAATCTATGGATTGTAAGGAGAAAATACAGATAACTGGCAATAGTGTATCCTATTACAAAAATGTTATAGACTATTGGGACAGTAAATTCTGCATTAAGAATTGCCTCCAGAAAATATATTTTAAATACATAGTCCGGCAAAATTATAAGAACTATCCATAATCCAATCCACAAAATCCAGATTTGGAAAAAATAATCTGGTAAATAAAATCCAGGGAGGTTAAGCACTTTTATAACTTTCTCATTTTTGATTGCATCATACCAAGTGTCAGTTATTATTTCGCTTACTCTCCTTTCTGTATCATTAAAAAAGAATTCTCCGTTACCCTTTGCCCTTAGATATTCGCTGAAATGCTTTTTATTTATAGTTACGGACTTGTCATACTCAGTGAGAAATAATAAGGAGGAGATATAAAAAACCCCGGTAATATACTCCTCCGAAGGGCTGAACGTTTCGTTCGTGCTGTTCATCAAGTTGAATATGTCCTGAGAAATTTCCTTAATATATTTTAAATGACCAATATAATTATTTAATTCCTTGCTCAAGTTATCGCGCTGTTCATCCTCACTCTTCCCTCCCATCACTTTTATTTCATCATAATAATAATACTGCAAGAACGCGACTTTCATATTATTATAAATACCGCCGATAACTGTTGAACTACTTTCAAAATCTTTCCCATTGAATAACCTAAGATATCCAAGTATCCTGTCTCTGCGCTCTCCGACAATGTCATTAATGAGTTTTTCGTTAGTTATCTTCCGTGCATCGTAATTTAATCCTAATTTTAATGTAAAATAAACGTCTAGCAGATTGAAAAGGAAAAAACTTTTTACAAAGTCCTTTTTATCTGAGTCCGTTACATTCTTACCGAACTTCGGAAAATAATTATCATACAAATACTTGGCTAATTGGTCATAGGCGCTTTTATCACCATTGTTAAAATTAATTATGCTACTTGCAATTTCACCATATAGACCATGCTTTGTCTTAAGAGACCCGATTATCATTTTTGCTTTATCCACGTCCTTCTCCGAAATTAACATATAAATTGAGGCATACAACCACTTTTCCGGGTGAGTATCAGAGATTTCATAGGGCACATACTTATCTAAAAAGATGTCAGCAACTTGAATGATGAAATGAGCGTATGCCAACTCTTCCTCTTGGTCTTTAAATGTCATGCTATATCTATCACATATTTTCGGTTTATAAAAAATCTTTCAAGCATTTATATGAGATACCTTGTAGGCAACTTGATACCTGGGCGGTCAAGTTTTTCTATTATTTCTGATTTATTCCTGAATATAACTATTGGTTCGGGTATTCTTAGGGAACCCACGTTGTAGATTCTGTAAAGTCTTTTCTTTGCCAGTCTAATTAAGGAGATTACATCTTTCTCGGTAAATTTTCCATCTAATGGGTATAAAACCTCAGAATATATGGTTCCAAAATCAAATGGTCTAGATACCTTAGAAGATGGCTGATAGAAAAGATGCTTATTATCAATTATCTTGTAAAATATTGACGAATCTTCTTGATCGCCGTATTCTAAGACCTCTAAGTTGCTGGTTACACTTCCATGTAGACTAGAGAGATATATTATTTTGTTTATTGTAACTCCACTCTTTTGAAAGGTTTCATAAAGTTTTTCGGCATTCTCGTAGCTTATCCTTTTAGATAACAGAATTATCATCTTCTTTCCCTTAATACCATAAAATGAGATAATGTCCTCTACGACTTTATCTACGTTATAAGCTACATAGTATTCTTTCTTTGAGTCATCCCGATCTCGGTCTGACTCCTGATCTTCATCTAATGGGCGATCTTCCAAAGTAAGAATTTTTTCTTCTGTAGATCCGGCATGTTTTCCAAAAGTTACTATAACCCCCAAAAGATTCTCTGAACCATTTATGGAATATTCGGTAATTCTTGATAAGTAGATATATCCATCGCACAAGTCAGGCTCATATTTGGGGTCGAGTTCTAGCGGGAGCGGGTCAGAAGATACTTTATGTAGGCACTCCATTTTAATATTATACCATTCTGCGCCATTATACTGATCCTTACGCAGTGTCTGGGTGATCACCTTGTCTCTCAATGTCCAAATTTTCCACTTAATATAATTCATTTCATCATCAGTTGACTTAGAAAATACAACGGTATTGGAATAATTCGCTAGATTAGATAAAACTACCTTTTTATTCTCCTTTCTTTCAGATATCTGGAACCCTAAGTCCTTGAATTTATTCTTAACTTCATCGATTAATGCATCTTCTAAATCGTCAGTAAAAACTATGCCTATATTGTTTACATTTTGTTTGGCACCCTCGAATACTTTTCTCAAAATTACGTTTCTGCTGTCCCTTGATAAGATTTGAATCAGCTGGAAGTTTTGCCTACCCCATAATACTACCTCACTATTGTAGAAATCCTTAACCTCGCTGTCCAAAATTAGTCTTGTAAATGAGATATTTTGATTACCTATTTCTATGGTTAAATCTTCGTCCAAATAGTCTAGAATTTCCAAGGCTTTTTTGTAATGGTCCTTTATTTCATCGCTTCTCAGTTTATTCAATTCGGTATTGTCAAAGCTAGGTGTGAATGATAATAATATTCTAAAATGATCATTTCTAAATTTTTCACCCACTTTTAGTTTAGTCTCCAGAAAGTTTGTCACAATTTCCCAGCCATTGAAGTAATTATCTGAATTCGGTACTGAAATGATTTTTTTATCTGGCTTATAAAGGAATTGAGAATTTTTGTCTTTCAGCAATATATATATTTTATCAGATATTTCTTTGCGGATGTCTTTATAGCTAAGTTTTATTTTATTCTGGATCGGTTCCGAAAAATAAGATAAAGTTATCCTATCACCTGTCATATTTTATTTCACCTTTATACGAGAGCCTTTAATCTTCTGTCGTAAAATCATTTCTCCAGCACCTCCTCAATCTCCTTCAATTTCTCTGCAACCTTTTTGCCCTTGAGAGAGAGCGTGACCACCTGTTCTCCAGGGAATTTTGTATTGTCTATCCTCGCATCAACGAGACCCATCTGCTTCAACCGGGAAACCGAGCTGTAGGCACTTCCAAACCTTTCTTTGAGGAATCCAAAAGGAACTTCATTTTCACCCAGAAGAAATATGAGGATCTTCATGTCATCTGTGAGGAACTCAGATATTTCATGCCCGGCATATATTTCCTCCACCTTCTTGAGCTGTTCAGCGATTGCACGACCCTTATCGGTAAGTTCAACCTTATACGTCTTCCTCCCTATTTTTGATTCCTTAATAGTTATAAGCCCGTCAGATTCCATAGATTCAAGAACTCTGCTCAATATAGGAGGCGAGGTTATCGCATACCCTATCTCACTTTTATTAACCGTACCATGCTCAAGGAGGAAAGATAATACCAATTGTCTATGATTTGATAGGGGTATTTCCTTCATTTCCCATTATCACAAATGATAATGATATGATGTGTATAAATTACTCTATATATATCATTGTCATTTATGACAACGATAAATTAATATATCAATTATGATTGTCATAAATGACAACAAATGATAGCTATTAAAATTGGAAAGGCAGGAAGAGGTCAGATTCCGATAGATGTGCGAAGGAAAATGGACATCAAGGAAGGAGATGTTCTTGTTGTAGAAATCAAAGAAATTTTAAAGATGGAGGTTCCAGCATGATCTTCCCCTCCGATGCCGAAATACGTGAGTTTACTGCATACTCAATAAGAGCAAGGAAGATCATTGTCGAGGAATTCAAGCAACAGGAAGGGAGGCCCCCTAATGAACTTGAGTTGCAGGATCTTCTCAAAATGGTAGTTGTGCCATTCGGAATATTGAAACAGCAGAACGGAAATTCTCATTTCCAAAGTCCGCAGATTCCGGCACAGAAACAGACCCAGCAGCCCGAACAGAAAACGAAAAATGAGTCCCTAAACGATTCTGTGAAGGACATTGTGGATAAACATCCCGAACTGGCAATTGACGGGGCCAGGGTGATAATAAAAAAGAAGATACAACCCACGGATATTTTTTATGAGGTTAGAGGCCAATTTGAAAAGTTGGGCTGGAAATATGTGAACCAAAAAGAATTCACGGGAGGGACTGAATTCGAGTTAGGTCATTTTGAGAAGGGGGCGAAGGCATGATCGCTGTCATGGTGGAGAAGAGTGGAGAGGAATTCCACAGATGGGAGCTCGACATAGTTGATGACGTGACGCTGGAGAGCATCATTGAGACAATAGACGATGATCTGAGTCTGATAACGAAACTTGACAGGAAGAGAAGAGAGGCTGCAACGGCGGAGGTGGAGGTATGACAGTTGAGGAGGAAATTGAGGGTATAATGAGGAGGAATGGACTGAGGCATGTATCTGCATCCATACTTGACGACGGCACATTCAGGGTGAGTGCACACAGGAGGGAGTATACCTCCTATTACAGGAGACACCTTGAAGAGAAGAGGGAATACGGCAGGAATTATTACTGGAAGAACAGGGAATACATTCGCAAATACCAGCATGAATATTACGTGAAGAGAAGGTACGGGG
>DTPJ01000871.1 GCA_011334435.1 Candidatus Poribacteria bacterium
CCCTGGCTTTATGGCCGCAGCGTTATTGCCGGAATTATAGTTTTTCCTTTATCGACATATCTGTTGTTACCCGTGTTTGGAGGCCTTCTCTCAGTTGTAGTAGGGTCTTTGCTTGGTAGAGTTGCCAGGACCTTAGCCGTTTATGTTGACCTGATTGCTTTGATGAGGCAAAAAACCTGATGTTCGAGCATGATATCCTTCAGATTATTATTCGTATTTTATAAAAAGAAAGTCCTGCTCCGGACTTCTTTTTTACGTTGTATGAAGGGTGTGAAAATGACAATATATATTTCCATTTATTGTAAATAGGCACTGGATATTCTCGGTATTATTATAAATCAATAATTAATTCAAAATATCCAAAGATTGTACCTTATACCCAGGGAGGAGTATTTATGACAAATTCTCAATATCTGAAAATGGCCTTTGTTACGATTAATGACGCCTTGAATCTTAATACTTGGTCCGGAACTCCATATTATATGGCTAAAAACTTCGAGAAGCAGTCCGTACAAATAGATTATATCGGTCCATTAATTGATAAAAATTCTTTCTCTTGTAAAATTAAGAAGTTTTACATTAAATATATTCTTAAAAAGAATTATATCAAACACTTTGAACCAATTATTTATAAAAATTTCGCGCAGCAAGTTTCCCAAAAATTATCTCTTTTAGATGTGGATATTATATTTAGTTACTGGCCAATTCCTATAGCAAATCTTGAGTGTTCTCAACCCATTGTTTTATGGACTGATGCAACTTTTGGAGGACTCCTAAATTTTTATCCAGAATTTTCCAATTTCACCAACCAAACTATAAGAAATGGCCACATAATGGAAATGTCTGCCATAAAAAGGACTAGGTTAGCTATTTATTCTTCGGATTGGGCTGCTGAAACCGCCAAAATAATCTATCAAACTGATGATTCCAAAATAAAAGTTGTTCCTTATGGAGCAAATATTGAATGTAATCGGTCAATAATAGATATACGCAATATACTCCAAAATAAAGACTCTAACAAATGCAATCTGTTGTTCATCGGTCAGGATTGGGTTAGAAAAGGTGGTGATATTGCTTTAGAGATAGCCAAGAGACTAAATATTCAAGGATTAAAAACCGAATTGACTGTGGTGGGATGTCAGCCTGACATAGGCCGGGAATTTTCAAGCTTCGTAAAAATATTGGGTTTTATCCCAAAGTCATCACCAGAGGGGCGATTAAAATTTGAACAATTACTGGCTCAATCCCATTTTTTCATATTACCAACTAAGGCAGAATGTTACGGGATCGTTTTTTGTGAGGCTAATTCCTTTGGGCTCCCTTGTTTATCCTTTGATGTTGGTGGGATTCCTACTATTATAAGAGATGGGATCAATGGAAAACTTTTTCAAATAAATGGAGATATAGAGGATTATTGTACCTATATTTCTAATATTTTTTCTAAACATTCTGAATATCATGATCTTTGTCTATCATCATTTAATGAATATGAGACAAGATTAAACTGGCCTGCATCATGCAAAAAAGTTAGGGATTATCTGATTGATTTAATATGAGCCTGTTGCGAAATACATCGCAAAATGTACTTGAAACTGGGTCAGATGATGGTGGCCAATTAGTATAAATCGATATTATATAATAGAACTATATTATGGTTGAAAACTACTTCCAGCCTGAAAGGGTTGCGCCAGCCGTGAATGAGCTGAATGAGCCTTTAAGCACCCTAAATAAAAAAACCACCCCTGAATTTCCTGAGGTTAAGGGAAGAACCTCTGTTTTTGCCTTTCTTCTGGGGATGGCAATCATTCTCGCCGCCATCGTTCTCGGGAAATCGTACACGTTCTTTCTCGCTTTTTTGATTATTTCCGCTTTTTTTACCTTCCTATGGAGGAATACTCCCCGCCCTTGGATTTTACTGGTTTCCACAGTAGCCTCAACACCATTAACAATTTCCAGATATCAATTTACCTGCAGTGTCATCTTTGCTGTTTGGTTTACTATTTTTCGCCCAGGGTATTTATCTAAGCTTCCCAAATGGCTTTATACAGTATTCTGTCTGGCCTTGGCGGGGCTTGTTGTCAGTTCTATTGAATGGATCGGTGTTGATGTGCTACGCAGCATAGGGCGACAATCGGTATTTTTTTTAAATTTGACATTGGGTCCTTTTATATTGTTGCCTATTATCTACTGTCGAATGGCGAAGAGTGCCGATACTGCAGCAGACCTGCAAGGCTTACTCTTTTGCCTGATTGTCCCATCAACCTTGCTACTTCTTGCAGCAAAATTATTCGGCACTGTAACCAACGCCTGGGAAGCCTCGCGGCACTTTGCCAGCGGTCCTGAAGGTTTCTACATGTACCAACTTGGTCGAATTTACGTAAATTTTTTAAGAACGGAAGTTGGTTTTATACTTGCATCCTTGGTCTGTGCCGCAACTGCAATAACTGTCTCCCCAGTTAAAACTCGTTACAGATTATTGGCAGGAGTGTGTTTGTGCTCCAACGCCTATCTTCTTTTGGTCACCGCAAGTTTTGGCAGTATATTTGCCTGCTTCTGTGGATTGGGAGCCATATTTTTTACGCAATTCCGTTTTGTCAATGTAACTAAAGTAATCATGTCGGCGACCGCTGTTTGCTGCCTTCTGTTGTTAACCTACGTGATGTCGCCGCCAAGCATAAAAGAGTATCTGGCAGAACGTTATGCACATCGTGTAACTCATGCTGATACTGACAGGCTGACTCTCTGGGCGCGGGCTGTTGATTATTACCTTGCACATCCTCTCGGTGTCGGGTTCACTCTCGCCGTTAGCGGTAAAGAAAGAAGCTTTACTCATAATGATTACTTGGCCTTTACCATTAGTTACAGTATTTTAGGTGGATTGGCCTATGCATCCTTCGTTTTAGGCTTGCTGTTTTCTTTTCTGCGAAAGCGAAAGAACACAATGAATGACCCCTCTCTGCTCGCTGTTTACCTTGCTGGTCTTGGTGTTATTATCGCAGTCGCGCTCAACTCTATTACTGATCACATGACAGAAAACCGATGGTATTACACCTTTATATGGTCTGTCGTTTGGTACAGTTATTTTTGCAGCGCGAAAAGAGAGCCTGTTCGGGAGAACATGAGCAGCGAAACTGCTTTTTGGGGAAAGTAGGTATCCTAAGGAAAACCCTTCCAGTTATAGGAGAAGAACTAGTTAACATACAACTTTTGATCTTTGGAGAAAATATTATGCTGTATAATTTATCTGACTTATTATACTCTCTGATAGATCGCAGAGGTATGATTATGCGATTAACAATAATGCTCAGTATAGTGTGTCTATGCGTCGCTGATGTTGGTTGGGCTGCACCTAAACCCCAAAAAACTGTGACTGGTAATATCTATTATTTACGGGCGGATGGCACCGCGGCCAATAAAGCCGCCGCAACTTCCGGGGCATCGGCCTCCACGGCTATGTCGATTGCCACCCATAATTCAGAAACGTTTGAGGCTGGTGACCATATTCGTTTATGTGACACCGGAGGCACTTACAAGACGAGTATTGTAGCCCCTTCCAGCGGCAAAGATGGACAGCCTATAGTCTATGAAGCCGCCCCTGGGCATCACCCGGTAATTGATTTGTCCATGGACGTTGGTGCTGACGGGTGGAAGTTTTTAGGCGAGGGAGTGTATCAAAAGAAGGGATACGGACGAGTTTTATGGGAAGACGGAGTGCCGTTGCACCCAGCCTCCAACACCTCCTGCACCGATGGGAATTGGTTTTACCAAATCGGTTCCGGAATTTTACAATATAAACCTACCAGCGGCGCCCCGGCAGATCATAACATCCAGACTATGTGGTTCGGGGGTAACGCAGGTTGGGGCTATGGAATAGATATTAGAAACAGGAGCAACATTGAAATTTCTGGTCTTACGTTCAATCGGTGCGGTATTGGGACTGGGGTCAATTCATCAAATCCAGTGCCATTGATAAATAATGTAAGTATCCATGATAACACCATTAATAATGCTATGTGGGCTATATTTGGAAATCTTATAAGCAATAGCATAATGCAAGATGTGGATATTTACAATAATCAGATAACTTATTGTAATAGCGGGATAAGCATCTGGACAAACAGTGATAAGACCGTCGGCCACACACAACATCCTCTCCGAGTAAAAGTCCATAAAAATATGATCAACAACCTATATTCTATCGACTCTACCCACGATTGGAGTTATGCGCTCTTAAAAAGCTATTACTATACTGATCACGAAGGCATTTCTTTCCAAGACCCAATGAATTGTATCGTTGCAGACAACACGATTACCTGTACTACCACTTATCATGATTTCTCATCAGATGAATATTGGTCTAGAGCGATCTATTTCTTTATCACTACTAATGGATACTCTAAAACTTCTGGGAATCAGGTTTTGAGAAATAAAATATATGGAGCATATTTGCCATCAATATATATTTCTGGTATCCCTGATCAAACGTATGGAGGAATAGAGAATAATATATTCGCCTTAAACGTAATACAATCTACAATAACAAGTAAATGTGGTACTGGATTCCAGGTTAATATGTATAGTACTGGTGTCAATACTGCACAAAATGTAAATTATTGGGTTAACAATATAATAAATCTTCCGACTCAAGTTAATTATGTTGGTATTTCAATGAGTGGTAAGTCTGGATACTGGACATTTCGTAACAATATAATAACTTCTCGTATACTGGTAAAAGTTGGTACATTTACTGGCACACCATTTGTCTTTGATCATAATAATTATCACAGTAATGATGATACCTGGGGATTTCAGGTCGGTAATCATGCTCTAACATTTACTCAATGGAAAAGCAATTATAGTTTCGATACGACAGCTTCAGCCATGCAAGATCCCCGGCTGAATCGGAGCAATTCAGGAATCACTATACTCTCACCGTCTCAGTGTAAAACCGGCGGCACCCCCATAGAAGGGGTAACAGTTATGAGCGGGGTTGGTCAATTTGGGATAGATGGAAGGGCTTTTGA
>DTPJ01000866.1 GCA_011334435.1 Candidatus Poribacteria bacterium
TAATTAAACTGATTATCAAAAGACAAAAGTTTTGATATAAATATCTAACAAATATTGTCCTATATTTTTCTAATGAAAATTGGTATCAAAATTCGTGTTCAGTTCGGGATAGGACATGTTCCTGCAAAGCTGGATCAAGTTCAACAAATACCGCAGAAAATCCCCATACACGGACAACGAGAGTCCTATATTCTGGTGATTTTGGGTCTAATCTTGCTTTTAGCAGAGTATCGCGGTCTATTACGTTTATTTGAAGCGTTGCTGTGCAGGGCATTTTAAGAAAAGATTCAACAAAGGAAACCAAGTTATTAAAACCCTCTTCGCCTCTTATAGCTGTCGTATGTAATGCTATATCAAGCACAGAACCATGAGAAGCCTTAGTGAGATCAATTTTTCCAACAGACTTTAACACTGCGGTTGGACCGCTCCTATCCATGCCAACGGAGGGAGAAAAGCTATTAGCGGTCAGATCGCCTTTCCTTCTACCATCAGGGGAAGCTGGCAATTCGCTTTTACCGTGAATACCGAAAGACATAAACCCTGCGGCTCGTTTGCTACCGTATCCATAAGGATTTTGGGCGTTTTCGTGAATTCCGTCACAGAAATATTCCGAAATCTCCTTTAATATCATGTCCACTTCGTCATTATCGTTGCCGTATTTTGGAGAGCGATTTAAAAGCATCTGTCTTAACGGTTCGTCGTCTTGATAATTGGATTTTAAGGCAGATATAAGCCTTTCCCAAGTCAATGATTTATCCTCATAGATAAACTTTTTGATCGCGGATAAGCCATCAGCAGTATTTCCCATCTCTGCCATTATCTCACCCCAGATACTATACCTGACACCGCTTGGTGAAGCCTTTTCTAAGCAATCCTTTATGCTTGCAGCGAAGAAGGGAAAAGTGACTAACGCATCGTTACCATTTCCCTTGGGCATAAGTTGTCTCATACGTGATTTAAAATCCGCTAACACATCATCAAAGGTTTCATATTTCTTTTGCTCTGCTTGCATAACGGTTTCGTTTAATAATCTCAAACTATCGTGAACTCTGAAACTTATCGTTCCTTTCCCGCCGATGATTAATTCCGAACAACCATCATTACAATAATCACGCGCATCTTCTATTGGAATGCCGATCCGTGTCAATGCGGGAATTATCACCTCATCGTTGAAAATAGCTATAACATTTGAACCTTTGGCGATAACTCTGCAACATTCCGTTAGCAATTCCCTTGGCGAATTCTTATAAAAATGCACATTCAACTTAGGTTCTGGAAGCATCAGCTTAGCACTTGCAAAAATGCACATATAAGTTAGTTCGTTACATGCGTCTTCACCATAAGGCGTTTGCCCAGCAAGGGCGATATTGCGAAGTGAATCGTTATTACCAGCAAAATAGTTGAGTTTTATCCAAAGACACTCTAATAACTCTTGGGCTTTTTCTTGGGTTATCTTGCCTTCCTCTATATCTTTTTTATAGAAAGGATACATCCATTGGTCAAAGCGACCAATACAACCTTTTCCGCCGAATATATGCGTAAACCAAAACAATTGCAAAGCAGAATGAAAAGATGTTGGACGATCATTGGCAAGTTCATAGCATATATCTGAAATCTCTTTTAGCTCTTCTTTTCTTGTCGGGTTAGTTTCTAATAACGCCATTTTGTCAAGATAATTAGCATATTTTTGAACATATTTACAGGCGGAATCGTAGGAGATTTCAACAGCACGAAGAAATTCTATTTTATCTTTGTCCGATTCTGACTCTAAACGTTTTCTTGCATAATCCCTTATGCCTGCAAGCCCTATATTAAGTATAGTCTCATGTCCAGGGGGATAGTGAGTATTGTAATAGCCGAGATTTATGCTATCTCTTTGTTTTGGTAAGGCGAGATGACAACCAACAATAAGTTCATCTGGGAGGATAAAAACATCGCTTGCAGAAAGAAGGGCGGAAAAATCCAACGCATGACCGATCAAGGAATTATCGCCAGAGCCTTCTATATCTTTACGCACTAAGCCTGCGTTATGGGATTTGTTCCAATATAGCTCTCTTAATTTATATATCCTGCTTGATGGTTCAAGATTTAGCTGAATTCCATTTAAGACATTATTAGATATTTTTTCCATTTTTCGCTCTCCAAGTTTAAGACAAATTGCTCTTTTGGAGTTTGTATCTCACAGAATATGCCTTTTTATTTACAAATAATTGCAAAACCCTCATCTACGAGTAATTCGGCATATTTCTGGACAATATCATAAGGTATTGCTCCATTGAATTGCACCCTGTCGTAAATTTCTTTTACAGTTCGGCGACCATTGATCCAGTTCCAGATGCGACCCACATTTCCATGTTCACGTAAAGCACGCAGACGTTCACGTCCAGAATCAGAAAACGCGCTATCTGGAGGATGTTGCCACCAAAGCCTTTTTAGCACATTATCGCCATAACTGTCAACAGTTTCTTGTGTAGTATCGGGCAATGGAAGCATTTCTTGTCCAGAAATAGCTGATAAAAGTCTAACTGCATTTTCTGATTCATTATCCGCAAAAATACGCATTTCATTAGCTAATTCTTTCACTAATTTATCAAAATTTTTATCACTCTTAGCGAACCTCAATACTTGCGTTATAGCATCTTGCCCTTGAAATCCGAGATGCTTGCCAAATGAACGAAGATAAAACGGCGTTACGTTGTCTTTCATCGCTTCTGTAATCAAATTTTGTGATATTCGCTTTTTCCAATCCTTCATCGCAAGCCCAGCAAACCAAATAGCAGTTTTGGCATCTGCTGTTGCTAAAAGATAGAGGCATGTCCCGACTATTGCCCCTGCCCTGCCAAGCGTGTTGTCGCTCATCTGCTCGGGTCTGTCCATTGAGCTATGATAAAATCTATCAGGCCAAGTAGAAATTTGAGGAGTTGGAATATCAAAGAATCCGTCAGAGACGAAAGCGTCATTTCCCCAGAATTTCTCTGTATGCCATGGGAAAGTAGCGTAATTGTCATTTGAAAACTTGCTTATCGGCTCAGCAGAAACCGCTGAAAAGATTTGTTCCATCAATCCATCAATAAACGATGCGTTAGTTTCTGGCGATTGGAAAAGGACAAATTCGCCTCCGCACAAGCTAAAATCCTGTCCCACAGAGTCAAGGCAAATCCCCGCGATTATTTTATCAAGTTCATCTTTCCTTGAATCAATATAAGGCAAAAAACCGCTTACCTCAACAGCATTGAGAAATCTAATGCTTCTCCGTAATGGTGGCAATTTTCCACTATCAATAAGCGTTTTTAGGGTTCTGGCAATCTCAACTGATAGACAACAACCAGAGGCATTGTCCCTCGCGCCCGGTTCTGATGAATGAGCTAAAACCCATATCTCCTCATCGGCAAGGTCTGTCCCAAGAAGTATAGCATTGACAAGCTCTGATGAGCCTTCTATCAGATCAGCGTCAACTTCTGCGTGGAGTATGACTGATTCGTTGCTTTCTTGGATGATCTTGCGCAATCTTCGTCCCTGTCTTGCGGAAAGATTAAATCCCCATAAGCCTTTTTCGTTACGAGTGCCACTAAGTATGCTCCACATCGTCAGATCAGGTGCATCCTCTGGTTCACGGACGGGTGGATATGATACTAACCACGGCGGAGATACACAATCGCTTATTATGCCAACTGCACCTCGCTTTCTCGCTTGTCCTTCAACGCTTCCCGCAGGCATATTGGTAAATATGATCTTTCCAGATAAATCAATTCCCTCGTAGTCCTCATCTTTTGATCCGTTATTGATAATAACAACTGGGGCATCAATCCCACCTTTGGGTGTTGACGTGCTATTGCTTACTAAACAAAGCGGTTCTTCCGCATAAGAGCAGATCAAACCTGCTTTTTCATTAGGCTTTAAAATCTCTAATTTTGCCGATCTTGGTAGCCATTCCAATGGATTTTTATGACCATTTAACCATTCTGTTTTATCATCTGCTGGATACGGTATAACTTCCGCTTTGATGCCATTTTCACGATGACGTTGACAGAGAAAATTGCTAACGTTTCTCAATCCTGGTCCTGGAACGGTGCTACGATAAGACCAATGCTGTGCAATATCCCTTATACATTTTCTTGTTTGAAGCTCGCTTATGATAAGATTCATAATGTCTTTATACATATTAGTTACCTCATAAGATATTATGCAGATTTTAGCGATCTCAGCACTAATCCGATACCGCCAACAAGCAAAACTAACATGATTAGCAAGTTAAAAAGGCTTGTTTGTGGAAAATAAAATCTTAGCGAGACGATCACACTTAGAAAAATAATCAATGCTCCTGCTATGGTTAAAATCCAACCAATAACGGATTTGGCATTGAAAAACAGGAAAGCTATTCCGGCAATCAGAGGGATCAAAACTAAACCTTGTGTATCTCTACCGAAGAAATGAAAGAAGCCATAACCGACTTTTACATGATTTATGAAAAGAAATCCGCCAGCGATAATCATTATAACGCCGATTATGAACGTCCAAAGACCGCCGGGAGTTCCACCAACACCATTAAATTTTTGCATATACCTCCCTTTCTTTTCTGCTTGTGATATTGCAAAAATAAAAAGCTAAATAAAAAGCTAGAGTAGATCATAAGCCGAATTCTGTTCCCTTTTTGGGTGATGGTCATTCATCTAGGGTATGGATTACTCCATACCTCAAGCAGCTTACCCGAGGGAGAAGCGGGCAACTTATATCCCTCCTATTTAGCCTTGCTCCAAGTGGGGTTTACCTAGCCAGCCTTGTCACCAAGACTGCTGGTAGTCTCTTACACTACCGTTTCACCCTTGCCCGCGAAGACAAACTTGTCTATGAAGACAAAATGTCTTCCGTTGGCGGTCTGCTTTCTGTTGTGACTATTCCTTGGGGTCGCCCCCACTGGGTGTTACCCAGCACTTTGCCCTATGGAGTTCGGACTTTCCTCATTTGCTAAAAAAGCAAATGCGACCATCTGATCTACTCTAGCCTGAATATATGATAATTTACAA
>DTPJ01000689.1 GCA_011334435.1 Candidatus Poribacteria bacterium
ATTAGAGGTCAACGTGACTGATATGAAGTCCGTAGAAGCACTAATTGACGAAGTTATGAGTAAATTTGGGAAAATAGATATACTGGTTAATAATGCGGGAATCACTCGTGACGCATTAATTGTCCGAATGGATGAGGCAGATTGGGATAGCGTTATTTCGGTCAACTTGAAAGGGACATTCAATTGCACAAAATGTGTTGCAAAAATAATGATGAAGCAAAGAAGCGGGAAAATAGTAAATATAGCTTCTATCATGGGGATCATCGGGAACGTCGGTCAAGCTAATTACTCTGCATCAAAGGCAGGTGTAATAGCTCTCACAAAGACAACTGCAAAAGAATTAGGGCGTCGTGGCATTAATGTAAATGCAATAGCACCGGGTTTTATCGCTACAAAGATGACCGAGGCTTTGCCCGAAGCACAGAAAGAAAAAATTATTGAGGCAATACCATTAGGATGTGTTGGGTATCCTGAAGACGTAGCGAATGCAGTTGCGTTTTTAGTTTCGGATTCCGCCAGATATATAACAGGTCATGTTATTCAAGTTGATGGCGGATTAGCTATGTAATTAACTTAAATTATTCAATAGGAGGAATTTAAAGTATGGTATCAGAAGAGAGGATCAAAGAGATTATTATGGAACAGCTCGGCGTAGATGAAGATCAAATAACTCCGGAAGCATCATTTATTGATGACCTCGGAGCAGATTCTTTGGATACAGTTGAATTGGTTATGGCGTTTGAAGAAGAATTCAACATTGAAATCCCCGATGAAGATGCCGAAAAAATAAGAACAGTCCAAGACGTTATAGATTATTTAAATTCACATCAAGCGTAAATAATTGTTAGTAGTTAGTAGATAGTTTAAAAAAAGTTTTTAAAAACCCCAACAACTAATAACTATCTACTAACCACTATATGTTAGCGGAGCGAGAAGGATAGATGCGACGTGTAGTTGTTACTGGTATGGGAGCGGTCACGCCAATTGGAAATGATAAAGACACATTCTGGAAATCTTTATGTGAAGGTAAATGTGGAGTATCAAGGTTAACATATTTTGATCCGACCGATTTTGATTGCAAAATATCATCAGAGATTAAGGGTTTTGATCCATCGCCATTCTTAACCAAGAAAGATGTTTCAAAACTTAAAACTGCCAAATTTATACAGTATGCAATATCATCTGCAATTATGGCGAAAGAAGATGCAAATCTGGATATTAGCAAATATGATCCATATCGTATAGGAGCAATAATTGGTTCAGGAATTGGCGGAATAGCGGTAATTGAGGAACAACATAAGATTCTTTTAGAAAAAGGACCTGGTAGAGTAAGTCCTTATTTTGTTACTCTTGAAATTGCTAATATGTCCGCAGGTCAACTTAGTATTTATCTTGGTATTAGGGGTCCAAATTCCTGTATTGTTACTGCTTGTGCTACTGGCAACCATTGTATTGGCGATGCGTTTAGGATTATACAACGTGGCGATGCTGACATCATGTTTGCTGGAGGGGCGGAAGCAGCTATAACACCATTATCGTTTGCAGGATTTTGTTCAATGAAGGCTATGTCCGTAAGAAACCATGACCCTGAACATGCAAGCAGACCGTTTGATAAGGAAAGAGATGGTTTTGTTATGGGTGAAGGTGCTGGGATAGTTATCCTTGAAGATATGGAATCCGCTCTTAACCGCGGTGCTCGTATTTATGCGGAAGTTGTAGGTTATGGAATGACTTGCGATGGATACCAAACAACTGCTCCTCTTCCCGATGGTGATTCTGCCGCTAACGCTATGCGATTTGCTATCAGAGATGCAAAATTACAGCCAAAAGATATAAGCTATATTAACGCACACAGTCCATCAACGGTTCTTGGTGATGCGGCTGAAGTTGCTGCTATCAAATCTGTTTTCGGAGATTACGTTAAATCTCTGCCTATCAGTTCAACCAAATCTATGACAGGTCATCTTCTTGGGGCAGCTGGAGCGGTTGAGTTTATTGCATCTGCTATGGCAATATATGACGGCACTATACCACCAACAATAAACTATGAATATCCCGACCCTGAATGTGATATTGATTGCGTCCCAAACCATGCCCGAAAAGCTGACGTCTATGCTGTCCTGACAAATGCCTTTGGCTTTGGTGGACACAATGCAACTCTTGTTCTAAAAAAATTTGAAGAGTAGGCAGAAGGTGTTCCGCTTCCATGCTCCTGTTAATCATTGTCAATTCTATCAATTAAAAGGATTCTGGAAATGTGCGAGGAAACGCCTGAAATCCAACCAAACACCCAAGAAAATACAGATTCATTTGAACATAAAGACCATTTGACGATTGACGATCAACGCTTTGAGGAACTTTATTCCCTTGAATATAAAATCAAATACGTTTTTAATGATATACAACTGCTTGATCATGCCCTTACGCATAAATCAGCAATAACAATCAATGATAAATATTCCAGATGTAATGAAAGAATGGAATATCTCGGCGATGCAGTCTTAGAACTAATTGTAAGCACTTTATTATATAAAGAATTTCCCGAATATTCCGAAGGTCAATTATCAAAGTTAAAAGCTGTTACCGTAAGCAAACCGATACTTTCCGCTTGTGCCAAAGAACTTGGACTTGGGGAGTTTATAAGATTTGGGTCTGGTGAGAGTTCAACAGGTGGGGGAGATAGACCATCAAACCTTGCAAATGCTTTTGAAGCCCTTATTGCCTCTATCTACCTTGATGGTGGATTAGAACCAGCAAGCGAGTTTATTATTAGAACACTGAAAAATAAGATATATGAGCTTGACAAAGACGAGATGAAAAGGGACTATAAATCCGCTTTGCAAGAATATTGGCAATCTGTTTCTCGTAAATCTCCTGTTTATAGAGTTATCAACCAAACAGGACCAGACCATGACAAACGTTTTGAGGTTGAAGTGATGCTGTCCGGTGAATCCTATGGGATCGGGACAGGAAAAAATAAAAAGGAAGCAGAGCAAAAAGCTGCGGAAAAGGCTCTTGAAAAAATATTTGACAAAAGGAGGAAAAACGATAACGGTTAACCAGTTATCTATAAAACTATGAACTTTGATTTAACAGACGAACAAAAAACTATTGTAGAAGCTGCAAGAGAGATATGTGAAGCTGAATTTGCGCCAAAAGCTGACGAGATAGACAAAACTGGGATTTTTCCAAAAGAGAACCTTGAAATATTATCCAAATATGACCTCTGCGGAATCCCTATACCAGAAGAATACGGCGGACTTGGCGCTGATTTCTTGACATGGGCACTTGTTGGTGAAGAAATAGCGAAAACTTGTAGCACTACAAGTGCTATATTTGGTGCAAATATGCTTTGCATCTATCCGATATATATGTTTGGAACAGAGGAACAGAAGCAAAAGTTTCTTGTCCCCCTTGCCAAAGGCGAAAAACTCGGAGCTTTTGCATTAACCGAACCATCCGCGGGATCAGATGCAGCCAGCGGAATAGCAACTGCGGTAAAAGAAGGCGACGAATATGTGCTTAACGGGTCTAAAATGTTCATCACTAATGCAGATGCTGCTGACATATACGTCGTAACATTTAAAACTCAGCCAGCACGAGGCGCAAGGGGCATGAGTGCCATAATTGTAGAAAAAGGGACCCCCGGATTTATCTTCGGAAAACAAGAGGATAAAATGTGTTTCCATGCCTTACCAAACTGTGGTCTGACGTTCCAAGATTGTCGCGTGCCTGCAAGTAACCTTCTCGGTCAGGAAAACAGAGGATTTCGTGTCGCTATGGAAACTCTTGATGTCGGCAGAATTGGTATGGCTGTTGGTGCTGTTGGTCTGGCAAAGTCTGCCCTTAAAAAATCCATCAAATATGCCAAAGAGAGAATACAATTTGGTCAACCAATATCATCTTTTCAAGCGATACAACATAAACTCGCAGATATGGCAACAGAAATTGAAGCAGCGGAGTTGCTTACACTAAAAGCGGCATGGCTAAGAGACCAAAATAAGCCTTTCAGTGATATTGCTGCTATGGCTAAATTATATTCTTCCGAAGTATGTGCAAGAGTAACTACTCAGGCTGTCCAAATCCATGGCGGTTATGGGCTTGTCCGTGAATATTCTGTGGAAAGATATATGCGTGAATCCAAACTCTTTGAGATTGTCGAAGGAACATCAGAAATCCAACGAAGCGTCATAGCTGGACATGTCTTAAAATAATATTAATGCAATCAAACAAAAATATAAAAGCCTTTACGAAACTTGGTATGGTAAATATAATGTTTATGGTGCTTTTATTGAGAAATCAATTAAATTACTGAAACCAAAAGGGAGATTAATATTTGTTGTTCCTGCGAAATTTATGATTTTAGATGAGTTCAAAAAACTGAGAACTTTTTTATCTCAAAGTGGTAAAACTACTTTAATCTATTTAGGACCAGATGCGTTTAAGCCTGAAGCTGATGTTTCATCAGTGGTATTAGATTTTCGCAAGTCTGATATAAACTCATATTTAGAACTTTTTGAATATCAAAATAATGAAATTCACACTATAAAGATCAACTCTCGTTGGAAAGGCGAAGTGGTAAAATTTGAGACGAATTACACCCGGAAATTAGAAAGTGCTTGCCTTCACCGATTGCATGATATTTACGAAATCAAGGTGTCTCCCCGAACACCTGAGATCAAAAATAGTCTTCTTATAGAAAAAGAAAAACCTATTCAAATAGAAGATTATATTCCTTTATTAAATGGACGAAATCTTAAATGTAACAAGATCAATTATGACTGCTTGACGGGATATTGGATTAAAAAGACAGATGTAAGTAAACTCAGAGGATATTTCCAAAATCCTCATATTGTCGTTGGTTTAGGTTTCCGAGAGAATGGGAAAGTGGCAGGGGCTTTGGATAAGAAATGTTATCCTTGGATGGGCGATGTTTATCATTTGCTAAAAAAGGGCGATCTTTTCAGCTCAAAATTTGATATGAGTGATACAGAGATATTGGAATATCTCAAC
>DTPJ01000459.1 GCA_011334435.1 Candidatus Poribacteria bacterium
AACCGGGGAAACCGATAGAGGAAGTATCAAGAGAACTTGGCATTCCAGAAGCAGACATAATAAAAATGGCATCAAACGAGAATCCGCTTGGTGCTTCACCATTAGGCATTCAGGCGATAAAGGATTGTGCGGAAAACGTCTTCCTATATCCTGACGGCGATTGCTATTATTTGAAACGCGATTTAGCGGAAATTTTGGGCGTTAAACCAGAAAATTTGCTTATGGGCAATGGCTCAAATGATGTCCTTCAAATTATAGCGGATACATTTATTAAGC
Organism: Candidatus Poribacteria bacterium; assembly: GCA_011334435.1. Lineage (GTDB taxonomy): Bacteria > Poribacteria > DTPJ01 > DTPJ01 > DTPJ01 > DTPJ01. The sequence continues at coordinate 277 of DTPJ01000459.1, forward strand.
CAGAAGATGAGGTCATATATTCAAGACATGCTTTTGTCGTCTATACATTAGTGACGAAGATCGCAGATGCAAAAGCGGTAGTTACAGAGATGAAGGATTACACGCATGATCTCTCAGCAATGGCTGATGCTATAACAGATATGACGAAAGTTATATTTATCGCCAATCCTAACAATCCAACAGGGACGATGGTAACAGCAGAGGAAGTAGAAAAATTTATGGATAGAGTCCCTGAGGACGTCATTGTAGTCTTTGATGAGGCTTATTATGAATATGTCACTCGTGATGATTATCCGCAGACGCTTAAATATGTCCATGATGGCAGAAACGTCATCGTTTGCCGAACTTTCTCAAAAATATATGGTTTAGCGGGACTTCGTGTCGGTTATGGCATAGCTAAATCAGATTTAGTTGAAGTGATGAACAAGGTTCGTCAGCCATTCAACGTCAGCATGGTCGCCCAAGTAGCAGCAAGAGCAAGCCTTAAAGATAAAGATCACGTTGAGAGAAGCATAAAAGTTAATACCGAAGGGAAACAATATCTATATAACGAGTTGGAAAAAATCGGAATTGATTATGTCCCATCAGAAGCGAATTTTATACTTATCCATCTGGACAGACCAGGTCCGCAAGTGATGAAAGAATTGCTGAAATATGGCGTTATTGTGCGTCCACTTGTTGGATATGAATTGCCGAACTCCATCAGGGTTACTATCGGCACAAGAGAACAAAATGAACGGTTTATCACATGCCTAAAAACGGTGTTAGGTAAATAGATAAGAGGTGTTGAATGGGGTTTAATGAAAATGTCAATTGCGTTTCTATCGCAGGAGTTGGGTTGATCGGTGGGTCTGTCGGTTTAGCGTTAAAACGAGCTGGATTTAAAGGCAGGATCGTTGGATTTGGACGTAGATGGAGTTCTCTAAAACATGCTATTGACACGAAAGCTGTTGATTCTATTGAGATGGATTTATCAGAAGCGATGAAAGATACAGATATGCTTATTATCGCGACGCCTGTTGATACGATAGCAGGATTAGCAAAAGAGGCAATTAAATATGCGAAAAAAGGCTGTATCATAACCGACGTCGGAAGCACAAAATCAAAACTTGTGAAGGAAATTGAGAGTTTTATTCCAAATGACATATATTTTGTCGGGGCGCATCCTATGGCAGGTTCACATAAAACTGGCGTAGATTCCGCCTGTGCGACCCTTTTTGAGCAAAATCTTTGCATAATAACTCCTACCAAGTCTACAAATTCAGATGCAGTTCAAACTGTTTCTGATATGTGGCAAAATATGGGATCAATAATAAAGATCATGTCTCCAGAAGAGCATGATTTTCTTATCTCTGCGGCGAGCCATCTTCCGCATTTAGTCGCTTATGCTTTGGTTCAATTAGCGTCAAGCATTGAGAATCAGCAAGGACGCGCTATAGACTTTGCTGGCACTGGGTTTGCCGATGTCACTCGTATAGCCTCTGGCAGTCCTGAACTTTGGAGTGGAATATTGCTTCAAAACGAGGAAATGGTCGTTTCTATGATTGACAAGATGAATTCAGAGCTTACAGAATTCAAAACCATTTTAGAAGCAAAAGACAAATCTGCACTCATGGAAAAATTAACACATATAAAGCAAATTAGAGATTCTTTTCGTAAATGAAATTGACTGTGCCATCTGTTAAGTTTTCTATGATTTCTGAAAATGCTAAATATAATTGGGTCAAAATTAGTGGATGAGAGAAAAAATAGGCAATATCAACCTCTTGATGATTATATAAAAAAACTCGGTAACTTATTTTTTCGTTGGCGAAGTTACATTCCCATCATCCTTTTCTTAATTTTAATCTTACGTTTAAATGACCTAAAATATACCTTTCCTAATCAAATTATTGAAATAACATATCAAGTTTTTTGTCTTTTCATATCTATTTCAGGTGAAATTGTAAGAATAATCACAGTTGGTTTTGTCCCATCTGGCACATCAGGAAGAAATACAAAATCACAAAGGGCTACTGCATTAAATACCTCTGGTTTATATTCAATCACCCGTAACCCGTTGTATCTTGGAAATTTTTTGATAATATTTGGATTAAGCGTCTTTACACGGTCGTATCTGATCGTTATTCTAAATTGTTTATTGTTTTTGATATTCTATGTTCCTATAATATTAGTTGAGGAAAGTTTTCTTTTCGGCAAATTCGGCGATTTATACAGAGAGTATGTCTCAAAAACACCCTGCTTTTTTCCAAGATTAAGCCTATGGCGTCCTCCAGAAAATAACTGGAGTTGGATTATGGCAATTCGGAGGGAATATAGCAGTATAGTTTCTATGATATTATCTTTTGTAGTCATCGCTCATATTAGAATTTATGCTATCCATAGCAAACCGACTGTTAATATATATTGGTTAATCGCAGGAGTGGTAGTTTTAACTATGTGGTTAATAATGAGAACTCTAAAATTGTTGAAAAAGATTTGATTGTTCAATTTCAATCATATCTTAAATCTGTTATTTTTTGGAGGAAAAAATGACTGCTTTAACATTATACGTTGCTGTTGATGGAAATGATAGTTGGTCAGGTCAAGCTAATAAACCTTTCGCGACGATAGAACGCGCTCGCGATGAGATAAGGAAAATAAAAAAGTCAGGCAATATTCCCGAAGGCGAAATTATCATTGAGATCAAAGGTGGGACATATTATAGAGATCAGGCTTTTGTTCTTAACAGTGAAGATTCTGGCAGTGAAAAATCGCCGATCATATATCAAGCAAGTAAAGGAGAGGAAGTCCGTTTTGTTGGCGGAAAACAGGTCAAAGATTTTTCAAAAGTTACGGATAAAGACGTCCTTGACAGACTTGATCCCGAAGTAAGAGATAAAATCTATCAAGCTGACTTAAAAGCAATTGGAATAGAGGATTTTGGCAATGTAAATGGCGGAGGAATTGAACTTTTCTATAACGATAAACCTATGACATTAGCAAGATACCCAAATGATGGCTTTATTAAAATAGTTGGGCTTGTCGGTGGCGATCCTGTGGACGTAAGAGGGACAAAAGGCGATAAGATAGGCAAATTCATCTATGAAGGAGAGCGTCCTAACCGATGGGTCGGTGAAAAAGATGCTTGGGTCCATGGTTATTGGTTCTGGGATTGGTCTGATCAACGCCATCCTATTGAATCTATTGACACAGAAAAACATATCATATCAGTCAAACCACCTTATCATGGATACGGTTATCGTGTAGGTCAATGGTTCTATGGATTAAATATACTCGCAGAGTTAGATATGCCCGGAGAATGGTATCTTGACAGAGAAACGGGAATACTCTATTTTATGCCTCCTTCACCAATTGAGAATGGACAGGCGATCGTATCTGTGCAGAAAACCCATGTAAATATGGAAAACGTCTCTTATGTAACAATAAAGGGCATAACGTTTGAGGCAGTCAGAGGAACTGCTATCAATATACAGGGTGGAAATGACAATAAGATTGTCAATTGCACATTGCGAAATATCGGCAGTTGGGCAATCAATGTCTCTGGTGGAAAAAATAATGGCGTTATTGGTTGCGATATATATGAAATCGGCGATGGTGGAATCTCTATGTCCGGCGGGGATCGCAAAAAACTTGAACCTGCTGGTCATTATGCAGAAAATAACGACATTCACAACTACGGAAGATGGAATCGCATGTATCAGTCGGGAATATCAATGTCAGGGGTTGGAATTCGTGCTAACAATAACTTAATATATGATGCACCACATATAGCCATATTTTTCAGTGGGAATGACCATATAATAGAATTTAATGAAATCTATAATGTCTGTTATGAATCTAATGATGCTGGCGCTATTTACGCAGGACGTAATTGGTCTATGCGTGGAACGGAGATCAGATATAACTATTTTCATCACATCAACGGCTTTGAAGGCAAAGGCTGTGTCGGAGTTTATCTTGATGATATGTTCTGCGGGACTTTAATATATGGGAATATATTTTATAAAGTCACTATGGCAGCGTTTATCGGTGGAGGCAGAGATTGCACAATTGAGAATAACATCTTCGTTGATTGCGTTCCAGCTATCCACATTGACGCCAGAGCTATGAATTGGGCAAGCTATCACGTTGCAACTACAATGACTGAGACTTTGAAGGAAATGCCGTACCAAAATGAATTGTGGTCAAAACGCTATCCAGAATTAGTCAATATACTTGATGACGAACCAGCAGCACCAAAAGGCAATTTAGTTATTCGCAATATATCAGTTGGTGGAAAATGGGACGGCATATACAACGAGGCAAGACCTTATGTTACAGTAAAAGATAATCTCGTTGATCAAGACCCAAAATTTGTAAAAACTCCGCCAGAAAGCTTTCAGTTAAGCGATGATTCCCCTGCATATAAACTCGGATTTAAGCCGATACCGATTGAGAAGATTGGGCTTAAACGATGATTTTTGCAAGTTGAGAACATTTTCAATATTTTTGTGCAGATGCGGTCTGTGTTAGTTTATGTTTAAGGATAATGCCATACTTGCCGACTATCCAAAGTGAGCCGTCTTTTGATAGATTGATGTCATATAGATCATAAGTTGTGTTAGCTTCTTGCAAAACCCAAGTATTTCCGCCATCTGTCGTATGTAAGACGGTTCCATTCGCACCGACCGCATAGCCTTCATTTCGGTTGATGAACTCAACATCATAAAGAGTTACATTAGTGTTGCT
>DTPJ01000299.1 GCA_011334435.1 Candidatus Poribacteria bacterium
GAATGACTGACGACTGGTCCTTTAGAGACCCAATGGATTTTGCCTTCTAAAAGGATTAGTATTTTCTTTCTCCGATCTACTGGTGACAAATTTATTGTTGACAAACTTTTTCATAGGTGACATTGTTTTACTTAATGAGCATTTTCATATAAACATTTAATTTAAACTTTGATAAATACTGGTTTCGGATAGCATCTCAGAATTACCAGTATCCATATTTTCACTTTGGAATTGTGCCAACTACTCCTTCAACAAACCAAGATATATTCCATATCTCTTCATCTGATAGAACAGAACCTTTTTTAACTCTTAAAACTCCTTCCTGATCCTTAATCGGTCCAGCAAAGACATTATCTTCTTCTTTAAATAGTAGGGCTTTTTCGTTAATTAACTTTTGAATGTCTTTTGGGACAAGTTCACTCATCGGAGCAAGTTTAACCGCTTCGGTTTCCATACCGTCCCAATAATCCAAGTTTTTCCAGCTTTTAAATCCTCTTTTATATCTATCAATGACGTCTTTATATATCACTGCCCAATCCCATATCGCAGAAGTTAAAACTGACTTCGGGGCGAAACTTTTAGCATCACTGTTATATCCAAAGGAATATTTCCCCCTTGCTTCCGTAGCTTGTGCAACAGCAGGACTATCACCTTCTGTGGCAATTATATCGCATCCATCGTCCATTAATGTATTTGCGGACTCCTTCTCTTTTTCTGGATCATACCAAGCACCAGTCCAAGCGACATGAACATTGGCGTTTGGATTGACGCTCCTAACACCTATCGTAAATGCGTCAATATGTCTGATAACCTCTGAAATTGGAAGAGGGGCGACATAACCGATTTTATTTGTCTTTGTCATCTTGCCTGCAATAATGCCGTTAAGATACATCGGTTGATACATCCTGCCAAAATATGTGAAGACATTATCTGCTCTTTTATTGCCTGAACAATGACCAAATATGACGTTTGGGAACTTCTTCGCTACATCAATAGTAGTATCCATATAGCCATAGCTTGTTGTAAATATTATGTTATATCCTTCTGACGCGAATTGAGTTATAACTTTTTCTGCCTCCGCCCCTTCTGGGACTGCTTCTGCATAAGCGGTTTTTATGCCCATCTTTTCAAGGGCTTTTCTCCCCTGATCGTGTGAATAAGACCATCCACCATCGCCAACAGGTCCAACATAAACAAAGGCGACTTTTATATCTTTGGTTTTAGTTGGGCTTTGCTTCTTAGTTTTAGATGTCTGAGCTTCTGACAATGTAAAAATCAGTCCAATACAGAGAAACGTCAATATTGTGAGAATAAATATCTTTTTCATAAATTCGCCCCTTTAAATATAAGGTTGAAGTATGACGTTTGATACTAATACAATGCCACAATTTCAGTCGGATTGACAAGATTTTTTAGAAATATAAGCTCTTTTTTTGCCGAGAAGTCCTGCCATTCCTCACCATTGACAAGCACCTTTTTTATAGGCTTCTCTTGTGGATGCCTAAAACGGACGTTTATCCTGTCAGGCGAATTCCTTATCGGCGGATTTAAGAACATAGATATTTTGTCATTATTGATCTCTGATTTGATCTTAAATCCCATTTCGCCAAAATATGTCTTGGCATTTTTTATCTCAACAGATTTGCCATCTTCCAACCATTCTCTGGGTAAACACATTCCGAGATTAAGTTCGTTGCCATTTTCATATATGAACATAAGCCTTAGCCAATATGTGGATTGTGCTTCATCTGAGGGCTTAAACCAAACGTTATTTGCATCTGCAAGCGTTGGCAAAGCATGCTCAACACATGCACATATATCAGGATAGAAAACTGATGTAAAAGCGTTGAAATACCCTCTCAAAAAATGCTTCGGCTCATCTCGCCAAAGATAGGGTATTGTATGACACAGTAGATTTGATTGCATAGAAAATCCGCCAAGGTCAAACCAATCTCTATCAAAATTCTCTACGCTGTAGCCATATCTATCGGAGATATAAAGGTTATCCTCATAATCTTTCACTATCCAAGTGGCTTCATCAGATAAAGGCTCAATCAATTCAGACCTGATGAGATGGATAGCACCTTCAAGCGTTTCTCTTAGCCAACCAAATCCACGTCCTCTGCGATAAAGTCTCGGCGGAAAATGAGGGACATAAGTTCCGTCTCTCAGCTTTACCACAGGAGAGATTATCCTTGCCTCTCTGAAACCTCTGATTATATTTTCGCCAAATTCTTCGGCAGATTTAAGCAATCTTTCACCGTCAGGGTGACCAATATCTACTAATGCCTTAGCACAGTTCTTAAATCCCCAATAAGTAGGGGCGTTAGTCGCAAGCCAGAAATAATAATCTCTAACATCTTCTAACGAACCAGCAGGCAAAAATCCGTATTCAATGACCTTATTACCGTTAGCGTCAAATTTCTTTGTAGATTGACTTTCCTTGATGATCCATTCACATGCTTTAACGATACTTGGGGCAATACGGTTTAACCAGTCTTTGTCCCTGTAATACCAATAATGCTCTCCTAATCCCCAAAGCACCCAGCCGTGATTCTTATTGTATCCCGCACATTCATAACCTCCTGCTCCGTAATATTGACCTTCCACGCTTGAATATGTCCCCGGCAGTCCGACTGTCCCTTGATAATGGATAAACATCTCCAATCTTGCTTCTGCTTCTTTTTTATAACCTCGTCTGTCAAGATCGCTTATACACATAACCGACTCATCAGGGAAAACGCCATAAGGGAAAGTTCCAACTCGTGAAGCATATCTGTCTGATCCAACTTCTCTATCATCAGTTATCAGCATATGCGTAAGATGTGCTTTATAGAAGTTATTCAGAACTTCGTTAGGTGTGATAATCTGTGTCCCATAAGCGATCCGATCCTCCCAGAATTTTTTGACTTTCAGAAACTCGCTTTCATAATCTATATCTTTTAGGGCTTTAAATTCCTCTTCTTCTACAAGCGTTATAAAAGGTATTTTGAAATAGGTGCTATGAGATTCTCTTCCTGAAAGTGATACTTTGTATGCAAAACCATCGTCATCTAAAAATGCACCTTTTCCTTTGATGTCCAGATAATACCTAAGCCTGTTTGGTTCATAATTAGTCGCAAATATAAATCCATCTTTGGCTTTTAGGGATTCCTCAATGTCGCATTTTGAAGTAAGTTTTAGTATTACGTCCTTTTGACTGTCGCTGTTGTTTGTAAGAGTTACCTTTGCCATCAATACAGTCGGATCGTCTCCTTGCATCGGTTCGCCTAAAATATCTCCCATCAGCAAAGTTGCATAAGCTGTCTGTTCATAGGATATGCCATCTGATTCCCATTTGGCATAGATCATCGGAAGATAACCGTTGATCCTATGTCTTTCAGTTGGCTCAACGTTGGGAAATCCGAACCCATATCTTATAACATCTCCGCCCCAAAGTATCCTGTCTGTATCTTTTCCTCTAATACGGGCGACATAATTTTTAGGGCAGAAAATCTCGCCATTTTGTTCAACGCCGAACTTTTGTCGTCCACCATCGCAACCTAAGGGCATAAATCCTCTTTTTTTCTTCTTAGGCATAGCGTTCCACGATCTTGAATAGGTCTGCTCAGGCATATCGTAGATCATATCATATACGGTCTTCTTATGATCTGCTTCCCAATCCTGACGAAACTTTGCATAGTCTATATTATCTTCTGCTTTACTGACAAGAACGTCAAAGTCCTTGATAAATATTTTCTCTCCTGCCTCAATTTCATCAATTAGGAATGAGAAACTTTCCGCAGATGTCCTCATGGTCACAATAGTTTTGTCAAACGAATTGATGTCCTCGTTATATGCGAATTTTATCTTTGCAATTATATAGCCGTGATCTTTATCGCTTTCAAATGACTTGTCAGATAGCAATTTGATATTTTCGGAAGTTGCTACAATATCAAGTAATTCTCCATTATATACCTGTATATTTCCATTCCAATTTTTATTGGCGAAATTGTCTCCCCATTCTATTTTTATTTCTGTCTCTTGCCAAATAGAATCGCTTAGGATTTTGACTTTACACTTTTCGTCAATTTTATCTTTGAAAACGATACGGAGTTTAAGTGCTTTTCTGAAATTTGCATCAAAATCCCCGATCTCTGGAAATTCTTTTGCATTTATTGGATTAAATGTGTAAATTGCCATATCGTCTTTTATCGTTAGATTGACGTCAGCGGACTTCCAATCGCCGTTATATGGGTCATCATCAGCCATCCAGCCCGAACCGCCAGCGCCGACAATCGCACCTTTCGGCACTCTCTGCATAGGCCAAACCCTTTGCCAATATTGAATTTCTGCCTTTGACAAAAACGAGAGATCACATCCTGATAATACGACTGTAAAAATGTCTCTCATTTCTTCCCATTCAAACGTTATTGTGTTATCCTTATATTCTGTCCTTGCATATTTAGCAATATTGACTTTCTTATTTTCCATAATATCTCCTAACCCTTTATTTTGCCCCATACAGAAGCTAATTTCCCCAAGCTATGAACCGCTTTTGCTCCCACTGTTTTTTTAAGACCATCTTTCATGATCATATTTATATCATCTAAATTCAAGGCTACGTTAAATATTCCCACATCGTCTAATGCACCTTTAAGGGGAGTAGTCCCCGACGCAAACACTGCTCCTATAGTTACGGGTGCTTCATTATTGTCTGGTTTTGTGTTCCTTGCCTGCTGTCCATCATCTATACCATTCACATATAATCTAATCATTTGTTTATCATAGGTAGCGGCGACATGGAACCAATCTCCCGTAGTAACATCGGTTTTTCCAAAAAGCCCAGTAGCCCATTGATTATCAGCGGTAAATCCGACATCTACGACGGTTTTTCCTGATTCAATTTGAAGATGTAAGTTTTGAGAGTTTACGCCACCTTCCGCACGTTTCATTATGATCTCCTGACGCTGTCCTGTATTTTCCGCTTTGATCCATGTTACCATAGTGAAGGTAAGTAA
>DTPJ01000666.1 GCA_011334435.1 Candidatus Poribacteria bacterium
AATTCAAGAGATGATACTTGCATCGCTTTTAAACGCTTTATACCTTCGTAATAAAATATAGTTCCTATACCAACAACTACACCTATCAATATCTGATAGATATTTAATATTTGGAAAGATGATTTAACTAAAGAATATATTGTTAATACGATCCCTGCCATCATAAAACGATAGAAGACCATAACCCCCGCGTTCATATCTTTTAGATACTTCCTTGCAGATATAGCGGTTGTTGCCCAAGCTATTGTTGCAAAAACGACGATTATATCTCCAAAAGTCCCTAATTTTAATGATGCAAAATTTCCTAATGTTTTTGTTGTGACCAAGAATGCTGATGCCATCATAACAAGCATGCCTATATAATCAGATTTCAATGGTCTTTCTTCTCTCATCACTAAAAAACCGATAATTATAATAAATATCGGTTGCAGATGTCCTATAATTAAAGCATTTATCACTGGAATTTTGGATAAGGCAATTAAATATAGCATATCAGCAGTAAGAGTTCCAGCAATAGCGATATAGACCAAGACGCCAAATTGCTTTTTATTAACCCTAAAATTGCCTTTATTAGTGATGAGTATATATGGAATAGCAGTTAATGCGACAAATAACGCTCTGATACTTGCAGTTTGAAGGACGTCAGCATCTTTATAAGCTAATTTCGCAAAAATGGGTTCTATTGCCCACATTATATCAGCAAAAATTATTGATACAACACCAATTTTTTTATTATCCATAGATGCCTATTTCTACATTAAAAATATCAGAAAATGCCGATACTATCTTGTCCTCAACTTCTGCCATATCAACATTGAAACCTAATATTTTAACAAGTGACGTAACCTCTTTGTCCGTTATTCCACAGGGATTGATCAACTTAAAATGAGATAAATCAGGATTAATATTGAGAGCAAATCCATGATAGGTCACCCAACGTTTGACTGCTACCCCTATGGCGGCGATCTTTTCATCATCAACCCAAACTCCTGTCAAGCCAGAGACCCTCTTGCCAACGATGTTGTAATACGAGAGAAACCTTATTATCGTTTCCTCTAATTGTCTGAGATACCAATGGACGTCCTTTTTATAATTGCGAAGGTCTATTATAGGATAACCTGTCAATTGACCAGGTCCGTGATATGTGACATCTCCTCCACGTTCAATTTCATAAACTTTGATATGAAATGAATCTAAAACTGTCTGAGGGACAATGATATTTTTATTATCTCCACCACGACCAATGGTTATAACAGGATTATGTTGTAACAGTATGAGATGATCAGTGCATTTATTGTCAATTCTATCTTGCAATATTTGCTTTTGTAGGCTGTGTGCTTGTTCATAATCTACAATGCCTAACCTTAATAAATGCCACTTCATCTAATTATCCCTTGAATATCCTTCTATCTCCAACCATTACAGAGAATTCATCAATTTTATTAGAAACTTCTTTGAGTTGTTCATTAAATTTGTCTTCAGGCATTGTGCTTAAAATTGTATTTTTAATCTCCTCTTGAATAGGAGACAATGCCCTATGCTCATGGCTCAGTTTTTCCTCAATTGTATTGCCAACTTTATAAAACTTAGGTTTGAATATGTTATTTGTATAATAATCCAGAATGGCGAAATATTGAATAAGTTTATTTTGGTCAAATCCGCTTACAATATCGGTTATTTTATGATCTAACTCAGCTCGCAAACTGAAATTAGATCGTATTATTTCAATAGCCATATACTCGTGTCCAAGGGGGAATGGTTGAGTTCCAGCACGCATATATTTATAGCCAAGTCTTTCGTCTTTATCCTCAAATACATCAATTGCACCTACTATAGCACCAGTAAGTAGTATCCTTATCGCCTCCCTCAGTGCAGCAATTTCAGTATCTGACTTCAATAGTATATCGGTATATTTCTCATCAAAGCGGTCAATATGGAGACCAGAGCCAGGTCTTTTTGCGATTTCAAGATAGCATTGTTTATATCTATCTAAGTCGTTAATATACATCAATGGAATTCCAGCAAATTCAGAATAATAACAGACCAATGAGCTATCAACATTTTGACGCTCTGCGGTGTTATTATGCCTTCTGAATATCTTGATAAAGTCTTCATACTCGTCGTCTGGTTTGTTTGCGATACCTAAATACGCCATTGATTTAATATTATTCATAACGCTGGGATCGCCCATAAAATGAGAGCCTTTTTTAAGCCAACCTGCCCCCATAGTATAGAATCTATTGATCATCTGATTTCGCTGTTGTTCATCGCTGTATCGTTGCATAAAGGTTTTTACAGCGTCAGATTCAGACTTAGTTTTTATATCCATAAATTTTCTTGAACAGAAATCAGCGATTTGACTCTCAACATATTGGATACCCGGACTTCGGAATAGACTTTTAAGCTCAATTAGACTTTTTATCTCACTACTGGTCAAAAATTCCTCATCAATTGATGCAAGAGTTGTATCATTTATCGGTCGTCCATCAATGCGATAAAAATCATTGAAATCGCCTTTTTTATACAAATTTATGTGAATTACATGTTGTTCTGCCCTATCGTAAGAGTCAAATTTATCATTAAGCCTTGCCTTCAAAGCTCTTAATGAATCTTCAAGTTGTCTTAGCTCTAAGATCATTCCGCCTCGTTTAACCTCTACTTTGCCATCGGTAGTTCTGATCTCTGATTCATAGCCTATTCTATTTTTGAGTTCCTCGCATATCTCAACTGCGGTCTCATCAATCATCATTCTTGCGCGCATATTAAGATATGACCTTATGGCATCGCTTGTGTGTTTGACATAAGTTCTCAGTGTCAAGTTCCTATATAACCAGTCATTCTCTGATTCGCTTAATATTTGAAGTCCTCTTTCTATTTTTTGTGTCCATTTTGTCGCCTGTGCCTCTGCACGTTTAAAGTCATCGTTGTAACTTTTGATCTGTTCGTCCAAAAGTTCGCAAATTGAGGATAGGCACTTGATGGCTAAATCAATTCTTATATTGCGGTTGTCAATCATACGCCCAACTTCATTTAGTAAGGCTTCGCTGGTTTGCCTAAGAAAAGCGTCTTTATTTATTGTTTTAATGCGTTTTACGAATTCGCCTTCTGCATCTAAACCACCGACATTAAATTGCTGACGCATAAACTTGTCGTATTCTGCTGATATAAATTTACGTAGGTCTCTTGTCTTTGATTTTATCCTATCCAAACAATTCTGCTCTAAATTAGCTACCCATTGACTTATGACTTTTGTCACATTGTCACCGACATCGTTGATCTTGCTAAGATAAGTGAAAATATCCGATGTTGATACATCTCTCATACCGATCCCAAGTCTTGGCATAGTATCTCGTTTAATTTCTTCTTTCATATCACCTGGGGCGGGATTTTGCCTTAGCCAAAAATCAACGAGGTCTTCACCTAATTTATATGTGCAAGCGTTAATTATCCTGTCCAACGGTATATATATCTTTGACCAGCCAAATGTGGAAAATCTATAAGAGAAAATTTCTGTGTGAACGGTATTACCTTTGCTGTCCAAATATTCATATTCAAGATCGTTCAATAATTGCGGAGCAAGGTTTTCACGGATACTACGTTTTTGAGATGCAAATGTATCTGTATCTGGCGAGAAATCCATAAAGATTGATTCTGCGATCATATCGCATATTTCTATCTTCTGATCAGGCATAATAGACCCACCGTAATCTGTGCTATTGTCTATCAGATAACAGGTATTGAAAGGCGGACCCCAAATTAACTTACGATCTCCTAATCGCCATTCCACATCAAAATCATGGAAAGATGCCCCTGTTGATGTCTCTTCTTCGTCTAAAGGACGGGTAAGCAAATCCTTTCTCAGACTGTAAAACTCAAGTTCTTTTAATGCTGCATATCCATTAGCAAACCGTCTGTCATTTGGATCAATAGTAAATAACGATGGCAGGACGATAAAACCGCATATATTGGCATTATTTATCATATTTTTTGCTAAGAATGCCATATCTAAAAACATTCCACTGCCTGTTCCACCAGCTACCGAAGTGACGATGTAAATATTAACTTTTGTTGTGTCAACCCTTGCTATGTCTTGCATCTCGTTTTGTGCAAATTGAGTTTGTATATTTCTGCTATGATTTAATAACTTTTGCTCAATTCCATTTTCTCCTCCAAAAGCATGGAAAAAGCCAAGCCTTCCCAAAGGTCTAAACGCTTTTGCCCCTTCAACCACTGAACCATGAGCCTCCATAGCAGGGTCCATCCATCTGAATATGTTTGGATATGCGTTTCTGTTTCTAAAATATGTAATAAAGCTTTCTGGTGGAACCTGTGCATCAACCATTTCAGTAGGTTGAAACCTTATCTCATCAGATATATAATCAATTCTTTGCCCGTCAAGCGATATATCTCTCAAATCAGTATCAATCCAAAGATAAGCTATGACAGGGAGACCCGGTTTATTATATTTTTCAAAGAATTTTCTCCTAAGCCTTAAAAGCACTTCCTTACCTGTTCCGCCAAGACCGATAATGACCGTAGGATGAAATGGCACAGGAGCAAGTTTAGGTGCAAGTCCTGCAATTAGTATTCTGCTTCTACCCGGCATTAATTATTCCTCCTCATTTCCGTCTCTTCAGCCATGCAAATAAAATGAAAATAACAAGTAAAACCCATAAAATTATAATAACTACTAATAAAACTTGTCCTAAAAACAATACCGTAAAAACAGCACATAATAACGTGAAGAGAATTGAGAGTGTTAATAGCTTTGCGTTTGCTGGATGCCACTCTTTATTAATAAGCACTGTGTAAAGCTCACGCATAATGAAATAGAGTATAACACTAGCAACTACCATTATCAATATTCGGAAGTTTAGCTGTAGATCGCCGAGTAATCCGCCAGTAGTCTCTGTTTCCGTAGTTTCACTTCCAATATCGGCGAACTCGTCTTGTGCCAAAAGAAGCAACTTCGTCAACCTCATATTTTATCCTCCAAAA
>DTPJ01000771.1 GCA_011334435.1 Candidatus Poribacteria bacterium
CCTTCAATTCTCCCTTCAATTCTCCCTTCTCGTTTGCCTTCTTTTATTGCTAATCTTTTAATGCTATTTATGTATGGCATATTCTTTTCTCCTTCTATTTCTCTTATTTCCTCCATTATCAAATTTTCTTCCTCTTCACTTAATTGAAGAACCCAATCTATAAAATCAAAGAGGGCTATTATTTCTTCTCTGTTATACCCTCTTTCATACATAGACCTTATTATCTGACGTTTAATATTGTATAATTCACCTTTTTGCTTTGCAAGTTCCTTTTCTTGACAAGCTAACACTGCCAAGGCTATAGGATTATTATCTTTTTCCAATTCAGATCTGTCATAATCCATAAGTCTTTTGGACAAATATCTGAAAACAACTCCGCTATCATAAGCCTCTGATTCAAATCTTCCTTGTGATGGATCTGTTACGGACCCAGTTAATAAAGCAATACTAACTATCTTCTCGTCATATCTATCAAATATTCTATAATAATATCTAAACATCCTCTGTGGGAAGCTTTTATCAGAGTATCCTTGAACCTCTATATGTATTAAAAGCCATTGTTCCTTGCCGTTTTTCAGACATATTTTAACAAGTTTATCTACATATTTTGCACCACTCCTGCCTGATCTTGACAATTGTTTCATTTCCTTATCAAGGAAATAGACTTTTTTTGTGAAATCTGTGTCAAAATATAATTTAGGAACAAAGAATTTCAAAAAATGTGGAAAAAGTGCTTCTATGATGTTTTTCCACGATTCATCAAAATACTTCCAATATCTGCTTTGTTCTTTATTTTGCCTTCTTTTTCCCATATATCTACCACATCTTAGCCATTTCTTGATATTGAGCAATCTGATCGGAATGTCTTGGGATATAAATGCGTATTGACTTTCGCTTGTTTCTGGAATCCTTTATTGAAACCGATGTTTCAAGCAAATTTGTCATAGTTATCATTCTTGATTCGTAATAAAACCATAGTTTTTCGGAAGAATAAGGACCTATATAAAAATCTTGCCCCTTGCAAAAATGTTTATATTGCGGAAGGTTTAATTTTAGCTTATTTTCACCTTTTAGATCATCTAAACATATCTCCTCAGGGTGATTCTTTGGAGAATATCCGCTTAACTTGCAGTTGGTTATATAAAGTCCATAAGTGGCTTTGTTTCTGATCTCAATGGATACTATTATTGCAGTTCGCCTATTATCATCACGGGTAGCAAACCAAGTATCTTCTTTAATTAACTGCATTTCCAACTCAGACATTGTCCTTTTCCGATTATACAAAATATATAATCCAATTGCAACACTTATTGCAACGAAGACGATCGCGAAAATCTCTGAATGAATAATGCTTGATAATAATCGCTTAATATCACCGATGCGATCTTCTTCCTTACCCTTAAAAACAGGCGTTTGAAGGAAGCAAAATCCATAAAATATATAGTTTAAGTTTATTTTTAGCTTATTTATTTTTAGCTTATTACGCATAAAATCTCCAATTTTCTAACTTCTCTTATGTTAAAGTTATTTCTCTGCCTATATATTTCGTCAACTATTTCTTCTGCATTACGTTCATCTTTCCATATTCCACAAAAACGTCTTATGTCCCTTTTTCTACCTTTTCTTATAGGTTTAACAAAAGTTATAATTACATCAAATTGCTTTCCTTTTTCTAAATCAATGGGTTCTTTTGGAATTATCTTTTCCCCATCATATATACCTTTTATAGACAACACAAATAATCCCTCCTTGTATTATATCTTGGAACTGCTTATATTTTGTAAAAGAATATTCCTAAAATTTTATATTAAGATTGAGTGTAAATCATAAATTAATACCATAGCCAAAAACCGATAACGGTTTAACATATTAGCAATAAATCAATATTATTCGTAATTCAATATGTAAGGCATCAAAAAATAAAATTTATTGTTTGATAAAATATCTTCAACTCCCGGCAAATAAAATAAAGGTTTTATGTTCAATAAAGATGGATTTTCAATAGATAACCTTTGCCATAAAAACTCTCTTTTTGGAAGCCTGACAATATCAGGAGATTTGTCTTTCAAATTTGCTTTTTCAACTGCTATCAGGATCGCCTGATTCAGACCACCTAATCTATCAACAAGCCCAAGCTCTTTTGCTTGCTTGCCAGTCCATACTCTGCCTTGCCCTATTGAATCAACATAATCTTCTTTTAGATTCCGTCCCTGAGCAACCTTATTGACAAAGCTATCATACATCTCATTTAGTTGTCGCTCAACGATCATCTTTTGCTGATCATTGAAAGGGCTATAATCTGTGTAAATATCTGAATTCTCACCCTTTTTAATTATCTCCTTTTTTATCCCAAGCTTATCATATAGACCACGTAAGCTTATCTTTCCAGTTATAATTCCAATAGAGCCAGTTATCGTCCCAGGTTCAGCTATTATGACATCAGCAGGGCAGGCGATATAATATCCACCAGAAGCAGAAGAATCCGCCATAGAGACAATGAAAGGCTTTTTCCCTTTTGTAAGCATAATTTCTCGCCAGATTAAATCAGATGCAAAAACAGACCCTCCTCCGCTATCTATCCTAAGCACAATAGCTTTAATTGAATCGTCAGTCCTTGCTTTTTTAATAGCAGAAGTTATAGTGTCTGATCCCATTATTGAGGGTATTATCGCAGAATCACTGAAAACGCTTTTTCCGGGCAACATTAATCCATCAGCATAGATGACTGCAATCTTAGGCTTTTCTTTCCAATCATAATAACGATATTTACGCTCCTCATACTCTTTATCAGTTATTTTTGTTACTTTCCTTCCAATCACTTGTTTTGAAACGTCATCAATTTGATCTGCATAAATCAGATCGTCAACTATATCTGCTTCTTTCGCTTCATTGGCGGTATAAGGACCTCTGTCAATCCATTCTTGAACCCTATCATAAGAGACTTTTCTGCCATCTGCAATGCCTTTTATCATCTGATCATGCAGATCATCAAGAACGGAATTAAGCGATTCCTTATAAGCATCGGACATAGCCTCATTAGTCAGCATCTCGGTTGCGGATTTATATTTCCCGATACGATATAAATCTGCTTGGACGCCCAATTTATCCAAAAAACCCTTATACGAAGAAAACTCAGACCTTATCCCGTATAAATTTAAAGAACCTGCTTTATTGAGATAAATTTTATCACAGGCACTTGCGATATAATATTCCTTATTGCCTGCTATCCCCATATAACATATAGCTTTTTTGCCTTTGGAACGAAAATCAAATATAGCATCTCTGATCTCCTGCGATGTCGCCATTCCATACTCGTTTTGTTCTATCTTGATCAAAATTCCATCTACTTTATTATCATCTTTCGCCTTCAATATAATCTCTGGATCGGGATTTTTCATCTCTAAGACATAATGTCTCATCTGAAATATAGACCTGTTCCAATCACTTGATAAGTTTAGATAAATTCCTCCACCGTCACTTCTGCGATCTTGATCATAACGACGGTATGACCCGAATTCAAGTTTTGGAAAACCTATGCCTATGCTAATTTCAAAACGACGATCGTTACTATAATTGCCCTTGAAAATGACGCCGTCAAGTGGTTCAAAACTAATTGAAACACTGTTAGTAGCTTCTTTTATCTTTTTTTCTTCATATAAAGTGGTGTTTAGCGCCAAAGTTATACGATTAGTATTTGGTCGCAGTGCAAGAGATGCGTCATAAGTCCGATCTGTGCGAACACCTTTGAATGAAGGACGATTCAAATTACGGGCAACAATGCCAATGGAGATTGTATTTGATAGGCGAGAGAGTAAACCAATGTCCCAAGATGTCAGTTTATCGTAATTTTTATCGCCTGAATTAAACCAAGAATAGGCAGTGCCAAAATATACACCATCAGCGATCTTTATCCCATCAGAAACAGTGTATTTTCTGAATTTTGAGATACTATGACTTACATATTCTGCCCCAAAACCAATACTGCCATAGGACAAAAAATAGGCATCATCTCCGCCGAACTTATCAGAGATAGTATGAAAATAACAACCGCTAAAACCTGGGTTGACACCTAATCCCGCTGGATTTACCGCTGTCGCCAAAGCATCGTCTCTTACTGCAACAGAAGCGGAAGGAAGAAGAATAGATTTTGGTAATGTGTCAGCAACACCAGATATGCAAGCAAGCAACAATCCAAAAATGAAAATATGATACCTAAACATTCGTAATACCCCTTTTATTTGTGTTGGATAATATTTGTAGTGCTTATTATTCTATGTATAGAGAATAGGATTGTAATACCATGCAATTGTAAAAAACAGATTTATTAATATATGCAAAGATATTGATGGGACAAGCGATTTAGTCCGCTCAAATAAATATGCGAGTATATATCCAGAAAATAATATCGGTATGAAATGCAAAATTTGTCCATGTGAAAATGCAAATATTAATGACGAAAAGGTCATTGAAAACCATTTGCCATGTTTTCTTCTGAATGCAGAATACATCATACCCCTGAAAGTTATCTCTTCCGCGATAGGTGCTAATATAACCATCAAAAAACCCGCAATAATTAGTTGGATGATATTGCTTATATTCTCTGGATATATGCTTGCAGGGACATTATGTTCCTGTTCTTGCATCTCATAAATGAAATTAGCATGAGATGGCAAGGCATTTGTGAGCGATCTGACAATTCCTTCTTCTGCAAAATAAGTTATCGCAAAAGTAGGGATAAGCATTATCGCGCCAATTATAATATTATAATATATTTTGTTTTTCGTTAATCCGATGTCTTCAAAAGGTCTTTTACAAACTCTGAATATGAACCAAAGGGACAATACCAATAGTGAAGATGTGCCGATGAAATTGAATCCGACGAGATCACCCCAACTTGATAAATTTCTATCAATAATTCCAAAAGCATTAAGCAGACCAGCAACGGAGAATGGAATAACAAAGAATGAGAGGACAATAATGGTGATAACATCTA
>DTPJ01000267.1 GCA_011334435.1 Candidatus Poribacteria bacterium
CAAAGATGTTAAAATGATAGATGAACCTCAACTAAATGGTGCTTACGGCGCAGCGCTGATCGCATTAGATAAAGATTAATATTCAAGAATAAATCTGATTAAATATATGATTAACCGAATTAGTTTTGTAACAAGGTGATTTATCACCTTGTAAATATGCAATAAAATTGGCTCATGTAAATATATTGTGAAAAATCTTGAAATGTGATATATTTCCTCCATAAATTGAAAGACTAAATTATCAATGTAGTGATCAGTCAACTTTCAACCTTTAACCTTGCCTTCTCTTATCCTGTTGTATTATAATTGCTATAAATCTAATTAACTTAATGCAAATTAACCTTCTAAGAGGTGATTTATGACCAGTAGAGAAAGAGTTTTGAGAGCATATCGTCACGAAGAAGTAGATCGCACACCAATTGGTGAAATGTATCCTATCGCCTCACCTACTAGAGATGTTATTCTTGGAAAGCCATGCGGTTTTGTTGAAAGAATGGAAATGCTTAGGGATGCGGATTGGAAAACTATCGTAGAAAATGACGCACAGGAGATCGTCCAGATTACAGAAAAATTAGGCTTTGATATGGTCGGTCTTAGCACAAATATTTCACCGGGATTTGAAAGACCAAAGCCTATAACAAAATATAAATGGGAAACAAGCACAACAATACATGAATTTTTGCCTGAAAGCGGTATAACAAGGACTTATAGCAAGCCTAATCCTTCTGAACCGATAAGAGAAGATTCTAATCCATCTGAACCTGAACCCCAATTTTATGTTTTCAGGCGAGTTAAAGAGATTTTCAAAGAAAAAGGCGATGAAAAGGCGATATTTGCACCCGTTTATGGTATCCCAATTGCGGTTCTTGGATATAGAATTGAATGGTTTATTTCAAATCCTGATGGATTACATAGATATTATGATGATTGCACTAAAAACGTCATATCAATTGCGACAAAATATGCGAAAATAGGGGCAGATATTATCGGTTTAGGGGGCGATCTTGCCTCTGATAAGGGACCTATGATCTCGCCGAAGCATTATCACGAGTTTATCATGCCACAGATAAGAAAACAGGCTGATGAATTGCATAAACTCGGTGTGTTTGTCAACAATACGTCTGATGGTGATCTATGGTCAATTTTAGATGACTTTTTATTAGAAACACATGTTGATGGTTTCGGTGAAATTGACATCGCTGCTGGAATGGATTTAGCACGTCTAAAAAAAGAATACGGTCATCGGATATGCTTTGTAGGAAACCTTGATATAAGATGGACTTTCACACAAGGCACACCCGAAGATTGCAAAAAAGCCATGATAGATTGTATCAAAGCAGGATGGGGCAACGGCGGTCATGTAATTTGCACAAGCAATATCGTCCATAAGGACGTCAAGCCAGAGAATTTCCTATCCGCAATAGATGCTTACCACGAATATTTTAAGTAATCTTTATCTTTTTCAAGGGAGATTTAGAGGGATTTTATAAATAATCCGATTGAATAATAAATTGTCCAAACTTATATTTGAACCCCAATCTATTTCCCATATTTTTCTCTAAGAGTAAAGTTTAAACTTCTTTCGCCAAATTGTGACAAATAGTTATCATCTGAATAATATGCGTCCATCTCAAAATGTTCTATAAAGGTTTTGGCGTATTTTGCTAATGACCACGGATCGGGATTATCGGATTTATCAAAGATGACCTCATTATAATGTCTGATAAGACCTTTTTCTGTCCCAGAAGGGCGAAGAAGTGTCCAATAGATCGGCTTTTTGTTTTTATCATAATAGGTAATTTTAGGTCCTTCTCCCGCATGAAAGATCGTGAAATATCC
The DNA here is from genome assembly GCA_011334435.1 of Candidatus Poribacteria bacterium. GTDB lineage: Bacteria > Poribacteria > DTPJ01 > DTPJ01 > DTPJ01 > DTPJ01. The sequence continues at coordinate 1,840 of DTPJ01000267.1, forward strand.
CCCACTTTTCAATTTATATTCCATCGCCTTAACAGGCATAAATGTCCAATCACCTTTAATTTTCGCAGGTTTTTTGTCTTCATCATCATAAACACGGTTGAAGATCGGCTCTCCCTTTTTTATTTCGCTCCCATCCTTAAAAATTTTGTCCTCATTGGCGATCTTTACCCACAGATAAGAATCAGTTAGCTCAACTATCTTCCCTTTTTCATTATCCGCCAACTCATCGCCTAATAATCTTGCAATTTTAGCGGAATTTTCTGGCTTCTCTAAACTGTCAATCTCATAGGCTATTTTTGATTTGACTATATCGCTTTTCTCTTTCTTTTCGTCCCGTGTGTACCAATCTATTCTTTCATAGAAGGTAATTACTCCAAGCCTATCTAACATTTCGGAATATAAGTCAACGATGTTTTTCTTTTTTAAGAAAGCATAAGCGGAAATCTCCATAAGTTTAAGGACGTTTAGGCTTGTATCTTTATCTTTTGCCCCTAACCAAGGTTTTCCATCAGGACCTTCTACCCAACCTTTTGGAAATCCAAAGCCATTTCCTCCGCTTTCTTCTTTGCCGAGGACGTAAATGATCTTTCTTGTTTTGTCCTTTTCAATTTCTCTTTCTAACTCGCCAGATACCGTATTTCCGATATTCTTAAATCCTACGCTGGTATAAATAAGTCTCGCACCATAGTATTTGACGAGATAGTCACTCAAAATAGAAGACGGATAAGTTGTGATAAGATAACAATCAGACAGATCAATCTGTTTTGATTTTATGGCATTATCAATCAAATCAGAATATAAGTCAATTTTTTGTCCAAAAAGCTCGTAATATCTATTTTGTGCAATTCGTCTAAGCTGATATTCGCCAAATAAAGTATACATCTGATCTGCGGTGAATTGTGCCAACGGCGGAGATATTCTTTTAGGAACATAAAGTCCCGCTTTCTTTGCTTTGGGAATATCATCTTCATCAATTTTTATCGCAGAAGTGAACCTATCCCAATCGTTATCACCGGTTCCGCCAGCAGTAATATTATGGTTTTCCGCTATTTTATGCAATAGACCGGACTTTTCCATAACTTCTGGGATCGTAGGATCAGGTCTTGGAATGCCTAACATATTGGGATCATAATTTTCGTTTATTATCAAGACGGAATTTTTCCAAGACTCGCCAAAGAGATGGCATAGTGTTCTATCCATTATAGCTCCGCCAGTTCCTCCAATGCCATCTATGACAAATCCCCATCCTTCCTTTATGGCTTTGTTAATAATGTCTATATCCAAAAAGCCCTCATCTATCATAATATCTATGAATTTCAGATATGACTCAGCAAAATCTAACCTCTCTATTTTTTCGTCAAGAGGGGCTATCAGGATATTTCCCGAACCTTTGCCATCTGAATATAGATTTTCAATGAAGTTAAGGAATATTTCAAGATCATCGTCAGAATCAAGATGACCTTTTTCGTTATTCGGCTTAATGCCATTCTGATCGGCAGGATTATGACTGGCTGTTATATTCAAAGAACCGATACACCCAAGCATATAAGTCAGTAATGAATTGACAGGAGTTGGAGAAGGCTCATCATTTATGTTTCTTATGACTTGAAATCCATTACCAGCGAGAACTCTCGTTATAATTTCTCCCATCTCTTTGGAAAAGTGCCTTGTGTCATATCCGACCAAAGTTTTAGGAGAAAGCCATGGTTTTCGTTTAAGTTTATCCTTCAAAAACTCCGCATAAGCCTGAGCAAGGAAGACCGCAGACGCGATGTTTATCTCTCCGCCTTCAAGATCGCCGACTTCGGCATCTTTATAATCTAACTTATTTTCGTTATCAGAGGTTATATATTCGTAAACACCTGTCTCAGGATTACGAAACTTTACGTCTGTCTTCCCTCTAACGCCTGCGGTTGCACCTGCCCTAAGCCTGTTCACGTAATAGCCAATACTTTTGCTATATTTGTTGATGAAAATTGAATTTACCTCAAAATTGTAAGATGAATTTTTATCGTTAAAAGCATCTTTTACTGAAAACTCGTTTACATTTTTTACTAACACTTAAAAATCTCCATCATTTTAACATCAGTTCATAAAGGTCATAGTGTGATTCTTCCATACCCAATCTTTTATAAACACTTTTGGCTATGTGATTATTTCTCTCAACATAAAGCCTTATACCACAGACGTTTGACGACTCTGCGGTTAATCTAATATAGGTGAAAATCGCCTTGAAAATTCCTGCCCCCCGGTATTCTGGGAGGACATATACGCTTTGTATCCACCAGAATATAGCGTTTCGCCAGTCGCTCCATTCATAGGTCACTAATGCTTGACCGACAGGTTTATTATCGCTTTCGGCGATCACATAAAACCCCTTTGTATTATCATCAAAGACAGCTTTTACGCCATCGGTTAGTTTTTCAACAGAAAGGCTAATTCCCTCTGTCTCATAAGCCATTTCTAAGTTGAATTGGACAATGGCATCAACATCGCTTAATTTAGCATATCTAATTACAATGTTATCACTCATAGGTCAATTTCAAAAAGTTGTGTTCATCATAAAATCAACAAATCTGTTGACAAATACCTCGCAAGCACTGCGATAAGCTCTTTCCCACGTTTCAAGATTAACTCCTAATGCTGTTTCAACAGCTCTTCTGGTAATTCCTGTGAGTGCCCGATTAGCGAAGATATATGCTACATCCATCCTTGCATAGCTTTGAAACGCAGCATATCCCAACGCAGAATTAAAAACGTCTACACGGACAGGTCTTTTCCAAGCATCAGTATTGCTCATATTTAGAATTTGCCTAAATCGGACAAAACGTTGTCTTCTTTGGCTTGATGGCGAGATATAATAATTGCGAAACTGTTGAGAAAGCCTTTGAGTTGTGCTGAAGGAAAAAACATAGCTATCAACATTGCCTCTCATATCTGATTTAGATGCCCACTGATCATAGTAATCAGTCCAACTGTGATTTCTGCCAAGTGTGTTATGTAAGAATTCAACGATAGCACTTCCAATATCTGGTGACCAAGTCGCTACTCTTTGATTATCGGTTACTTGTAATACAGGGGCGCGAGTATCTTGTGTTATATTCATATCCCTGCCAAGCCTGCGTTGAACCTCTTCA
>DTPJ01000540.1 GCA_011334435.1 Candidatus Poribacteria bacterium
ATAATATACTCCGTATTATATAAGTATTATAATAAACAAAACAAATAAACAAAGGAGGAACAGATGGCTGATAATATTATAAAACAAGATGACCACATAAGGCGAGAAGAAATATTGCAGTCCATTCAATCCATCTTTGCATAGTCAACATGCTTCCAGAGCTTGGGTTAGAGCATTAAAGGAACTGATTACTTTGAATTACCTACTAAATTAATACAGTCTCGATATTATTGGTGTTTTTTCCGCCCAATAATTTAGCACAGACAACCGTTTTTATGATCATTTGACAAAATGTTGTCATGCTGTTGATAAAATATTGTCAGTTAGACAAATTTCTTGACATCTATTGACAATCTGAAATTTATGTGACATAATTATAGCCAAATTAAAATGATAGTGATTAATAGTATCAAAAACGTTTTTAAAAGGGCTGTTTAATTTTTCCATTAGTGAAGATGAAGTTCAACGAATTACCCCTCTCTGGACTCCCGCCTTCGCTAGAACGGATAATTAGACAGCCCCATTCAGACTTTATAAGTCAAAATCAAATATCCAGCATTTAATACACCCCATATTGTCTTGTGAAATTGATAAATTGATCTATGCTACTTGGATCAGTATCATCACAAACAGGGCTACCTGTTCCCATAATAAACGCACCATCACGACCAGCTGAGTCAATTTGACGCTTTACCTCACGTTCAATATCATCTTTATTCCCTTTTAATAGGACATTTTCCGCGTCAAAGTTGCCGAAGATGCACTGTTTCGGTCCTACGATCTCTCTGACTTTTCCAATATCCATAGGTTGACCTTTTCTGCCCTCTTCTATTGATAATGCGTCTGCTCCAAGTTCGCACATTTTCGGCAGGATCGGCATGAGATAGCCTGTGGAATAAAGGATCGCTTTCAATCCTTGATCTTGCGCCGCTTGAATAGCCTTTTTTTGATACGGAAATGCGAAATCTTCATATTGCTTAGGCGATATAATATCAACAGACGCCCAACTTTCCGCTATTAATATAGCATCATAACCGCAGGCAGAAACCCATTCATAGTGCGGTAAGCTATCCTCAAAAAATCTGTCCGTCATATAGACGAATACTTCTGGATTTTCTTTCATCATAATCAGGGAAGTCTCAAAGCCAAGTGCATAACATGCCTGAACAAATGGTGAAATTCCACCAGCAGTCATCAGCACAGTATCGCCGTATTTATCTATTAACCGTCTTTGCCAATCGTCTTTTGCGATTTCAATCTTTGTCTTCTCTCTGGGTTTTCTTGGTCTGCCCCATAGCTTATCAACATCAGCTTTTGTTTTTATGTCTTTGCTAACAATGCCTGTATTTGGTATATAATCTTGATTTTCGTCTAACCTTACGATCTGATGACCATCTTTGAGGAATTCATACTTTACACCGTTTTTATCTATAAAGAATATGCGGTCATCAATTTTTTCAACTATTTTATCATCTAACCAACCACTGCCAAAACCATGGACGTTTATCCAATCGCATGGATGTCTTTCTTGTAGTTTATCGTTACCGATGAAAGCCATTTCTCTATTACCGTAAAGAAGTTCCCATATTTCTACTCCAACAACTTTCCATCTATATTCAGCCCCCCAGAAATATGGAGCGATCGGCACTATATCAGGTTTTCCTCCCGATAAAGCTATTAGCATTCTTTCTTTGAAAGTCATAATTTTCCCTCGCAATACTATTTACATTCAAACGTTCTTCCAATAGTGAGTTGATAAGGAATAAACCCAAGTTTCGCGTATGTCTTCTGTGCAGGTATATTCCAGAGTTGCGTTGATACCGATGCAAACCTTGCATTGAGTTCATAACCTGTTTTCATTACATAAGAAACAAGAGCTGTTGCTACTCCTTTTTGACGATAAGGTTCACTAATACCCATTGACCAAATATTCAAACAAGGAGCGCCAAGACGTTCAGCGAGATACGGAATTATAACCCAACCGATGCTACCGATTGTCTCATCTTTTAAGACAGCAGTAGTAGTCATAGGTTCAAATCCTATCCATGATTCTCGCATTGGACTATGTGCCATATTAGTTGATGAGGTGATAAATTCCAGATTTACTTCTGAATTATAGATATTAGGCAATTGATCTATTTTTGCTGTCATCATTATAGATTCTTGGGTGTTTTTATATCCACCAAATTCAAGGGCAAGTTGGACATGTGGCATTGCAGACATCCCCATCGGTTCGCCTCCAAGCCAAATCCCTCTATAAAAAGGATAGCCTTCTTGTGCATGGAGCGCTAAAAATTTCTTCTGATCGGATTGCTTCAGCCAATTATTAGCCTCGGAAACCAATGCGTGACCAACTTTAATCTTTTCCCTACGGTATATTAGCATCCTTATTTGTGGAATTTTGTTTTCTGGTTTATGATGACGTTCAGACCCTGGCGCTATACAAGCGTGTATCCATCCGACGATTTCTCCTGATTCTATGGCGATAAATAATCCTGTTGGATCAAAGTAGCTTTTTTTCTCCACAAGCTCTATAAATCTATTAGGGTTAAGTGGGGCAATATATGGTTCAAAGGCGGTTTCTTTGTTATAAAGCTCTATCATGCCATCAAGATATTTCCTGTCATAATTCTCAATTGAGAAATTCATAGCTATCTCCTTATGTTTGGCATTGATATTTATGGGTTACAATTACTTGTATTTTATAGGAAGGTTATTAAAAAGGTTGGACGCAAAAAGTGAGTTAGTGATCAGTGAATAGTAATCAGTGATGATTAAAAAGTCTGAATTCAATCACACAAAGTTACTGATCACTGATTACTGATCACTGATCATAGAAAATCTTTCAGTCTACGAATCCTAATGGGATGACGGAGTTTATTAAGAGCTCTTTCTTCAATTTGACGGATTCTCTCTCGGCTAACTCCAAAAGTGCGTCCAATTTGATCTAACGTATGGGCATATCCGTCATCTATGCCAAATCTAAGACGTATAACCTGCTCTTCACGTTCAGAAAGCCCACTAAGGACCTCGTCAACCCTTTCCAGAAGTTCAGCTTGTGCTGCTTCTTCTTCGGGTGATTCTGCCTTCTCATCTTTAATAAAATCTGAAAGATAGCTATCTTCAGTTCCGACAGGAGTTTCAAGTGAAACGGGGTGACGTGGCATTTGCAAAAGTTGCTGAACTTTTTCAGACCTAACTTGCATTTGACCTGCAATTTCCTCAACCGTAGGAGTCCTGCTTAATTTTCTTGCTGCTCGTGCAGATGCTCGTTTAAGCTCTTTATTGCTTTCTATAATATGCACAGGCAATCTGATAACTCCGCCATAATTTGCGATAGCACGGGTTATAGATTGGCGTATCCACCACACAGCGTAGGTGCTGAATTTATATCCCTTTTGATACTCAAACTTGTCAACAGCTTGCATAAGCCCTACATTGCCTTCTTGAATTAGGTCTGAAGCTGATAATGCTGGACTAACGCCTGCATATTTTTTTGCAATACTGACGACAAGACGTAGATTGGCTTCTACGATCCTCTTTTTAGCATGGTTAATGGTGTTAAATCCGATGATAATCTTGCTCATAATATGCTTAAATTGATCATAGTCAACGCCAAGATTTCCCAATAGAATATTATATAATGATTTTGCAACGTCAAAAGCTTGTTTATCAGATAAAACTTTATCTTCCCCTATCAGTGAATCAAGCTCGTTCTTTTGTGCTATATTCACAAGTTTTGTAATCTGAGAAGGCAAAATTTTGTTTCCTGAGTTAATAGCCGATATAACTGATTTAAGGAAAGATATATCATCTGATATTTCCTCTATACGGTTTGCAATCTTAGTTATTTTATCTTTTGTAACTTGCGACTCAAAATCAGGACAAAGATTAGTTTTGGATATAGCTTGCCTAATATCTTCGTATCCTTTTTCTATCTGTGTAAACAATGATATTTCATCTTCTTTTGTAAGAAGTTGTTGACGACCAATTTCACGAAGATAAATCGCAAGCGATCTCTCTAACCCATAATTATCATAAGATGTTATATATTCGTTGTTTTCTTGATAATTATTGGTCTCATTATCCAAATCAGAAAGCAAACCGTAATCATGCGAGCTATCAGGAATATCTACTATCTCTTCTATTTCATCTTCTATCTCTTCAAGAGCATCTAATATGTCGTCTGGTTCCTCAATAGCTTCTGTGATGGTAGAACCTTCATCATCTTCGGTTTCATATTCATCTAATTCTTCTGCTTCTAATCTTTGCATTTCCAAATTCACACACTCCATTCGCTGTTTTGCTAATTTATGCAGAGGATCAACATAAATATTATGAACTATCCATATACGAACTATCCATAATAGTTGATCATGCAAAACTTATCTGTTACTGGATAATAAAAATCCAGTTTTAAGGCAAAAAAAACTCATAAAACATAATTTAACCAAGACTTCACAAACTTTTACATAATAGTTGGATGGAATAAAAAATTTTTAAGGGCGTTAAGTTGGAAGGTTAAAGGATAAAGATGCAGTCCAATGTTTCATTAAGATATATCTTAAATCCTGCATCTTATATCACCTCTTTTTCCGTGCCAATTTGTGTTTTATAAGTGGCTAGACATTAAAAATACTTTTGTTTGCCCCATAGTTTTCAAACAAACTTCAAAACTTTAAAATTATATCACTACTTATTCTGTTTGTCAAGAGCCATTTGCAATTTTTTCTAATATTATTTAACCCTAATTTTGTATTTTTTATTCCCAAATGATATAGTAGATGTTATAATTTATCGTGTCAATTTACAACAAAGGTGTGTCAAAAAAACAATATAATTCAGCTGAGAATTCTGAAAACCAGTTAAATCCAATTATCATAAGGATTAGAAAGCCATATAAAAATGAAAATGCTCCACATTTGTCATTCCCGTGAAAACGGGAATCCAGAAAAATTATGATAAAGG
>DTPJ01000300.1 GCA_011334435.1 Candidatus Poribacteria bacterium
ATGAGGATCGCGGACAGAAATTGAATATCTTGTTATTGGATTCCATGACTCATCAGTTAAGGCTTTGTCTATAATTTTTGATGTTATATTGGCAATTTTCCGAAAAACGCCTTTAGGCTTAAAATGGCGTAAAACAATTGATTCTACGTCTTCTGGTGTCACTTTGGCGTAGAGATATGAACGTTTATTTGGCATGACGACTTCAACAAGCGGAGTTTGATGGCATATACCAACACATCCGACACGTTTAATCTTCGCCTTTATCTTGTGTTTTTGGACGGATTTTATCAATTCGGAACGGACTTTATCACTGCCCTTGGCGATACAACATGAACCAAGCCCAAGCCTTATCTCGCCTTTTTCTTCGCCTTCTGATATGATCAATCCATCGTCAAGCTCTGATTTGTGCGACAATTTGTATGACGAACTTAAAAAATCATCTAAAACCTTTGGAACGATGTCAGGTGTCAAATGCCCATAAGTGATTCCATCAATCTGGACGACAGGTGCAAGCGTGCAACAGCCTAAACAAGCCACTTTCTGGATAGTGAATATACCCTCGGGATCGGTATCGTTATTTTCGGATAATTGAAGTTGGCGATAAAGTGCATCTTGTATTAGACCTGCCCCCTTAACATGGCAAGCCGTCCCATGGCAGACGCTAATTATATGCTTTCCCACAGGACGATGGCGAAATTGAGTATAAAAGGTCGATACACCTATGATCTGCGAGGGTGTTATATCCGTAATTTCGCAGACCCTTTTTAAGATCGGCTCAGGAAGATAGCGATAGCGATCTTGTATCGCTTGCAGGATCGGTATAACAGACTCTTCGCCTCTGCCGATCTCCTCAACTATTCTGTCAATAAATTCAATATCTTCATCTGATAATTCTATATTTGATATTGTATCTATATCAGGATAAATCATGTATAATTAACCTTTTTCGGATCAAATCTAATCAAAAATTTTGCTATTGCTTGAATTAACCTAAAAATATTAGTTTAATCTAATCTCATTTTCTTCACTAAGCAACCTTAGTTGTGCTTCCTGACCTAATGACCTAATTCTGCCAATGTTCGCATTAAGATTATACAACCACATAACATAAGCATCTTCATTTGTGTCTGTGTAGAAGCCTTTTCTGATGGAAACTTTTTCAAATCCAAACATTTCATACATATTTTGTGCAGGAATGTTTGACACCCTTACTTCCAACGTAGCCTTTTTTGCCCCCAGAGTATCTGCAATAATGAGGGCAGATGCAAGTAAAACTGTTCCGACGCCCTTACGACGATATTCTTTGCGAACAGCGATAGTGACTATATGAGCTTCTTCTATAACTAACCAAAAACCGATATAACCGATAATTTTATTCCCATCTTTTGCAACAAGGAAGTAAGAACGTTTTGATTCGTCAAGCTCTCTTTCAAACATCCATCTGCTCCATGGCATGCTAAATGATTCTTCTTCTATCTGCATGACCTCGTCTAAGTCATCAATTTTCATCTTGTATATACCAAATTTATCCATATATTCCCCTATGCAGTTTTAAGTTTTCAATAAAAAGCTAAAAAATTTAGTATCTTAAGTCTCTTTTTAACGATCTGAAAGTTTTGTATATCTTATTGACTAAATTGAACAGAACAGGAGTTTTTCGCGTATATAACTCTGCATCTGATAGTTTAGAGAGAAAATCATCTGCATTAGTGAACTGTTCAATCAGAACATAAGCCTTTCCTATCTCTAAACGACTATGTGCATCGCTTCCGACCCCGACAAGTATCCCTTTCTTTTTTGCAAGATCAAAAGCCTTCTTATTGCTCCATGAAAAAGCGTTTCTGCTATTAAATCCTTCAATTATATCTGCTTTATCTATGATCTCTTCAAGTGCTTGTCTTTTTAGGACAGAGCCTCGCAGACCGTCAAAAGGATGTGGAATATAGACAAGCCCGCCTTGTTCTTTTATCTTATTGATTGTCTCTTGTGGTGAAAGGTTAGGCGAAATATGCTCTTTAAGAAACAAACCGATAATCTCTCCTGCGTTGGTTTTTATTTCCTCGCCGATAATAATCCTTGAAGGGGCGATCTCATGTAATTTAATAGCACAATCTATTCTATTATGATCGGTAATTGCGACACAATCAATACCATGATAATCGCAGGTTTCTATTAGTTTATCAAACTTTATCAGTGAATCCAAAGAGCATGAAGTATGGACATGAAGGTCAACTTTGATTTTCAAATTTATTTTTCCTACTTTTCCATAGTTGTAACGACCAATTTTGTCTCCGCTTGCTGAATTCTGTAAACATTTAGCTTTCCCTCATCTTGTCTGACAAGGTATGTCTGCATATTGGTCGGATCGTTTATCAACCATTGGCTATTTACGACTAATGTTGAGATATTAGCATTCTGTGAAAGTGAAAGTTTATTTTTCTCAAACTCCTTTATGAGCGATTCTGTTGGGCTATTGTTTTCCAAATCAGGCATAATATCTTGACTTAAAGTAGCGAGAAATGATTGCTTTTTAGGTTTCATGCCTTTTTCATTACGAACTATTGACGCGAGACTCCTTGCCCTTGCCTGTGGCAGTATTGGCTCTTTGTTGATAAATTTATAACCATCTTCTTCTATTACGTCTAATTGTTCAAATGGTTCTGTCCTTGCAATTACAACAAGCATTTCAGCGCCAAAAGGTGGGGCGCATTCAAATTCTGTCGGTATCTCAACCGCCTGATTGACCTTTGAACTATCAATATAAAGGTCATCATAAAGTAATGTCCAGCGTCCATCGGCAAGTATATATAAAAGACGAATATGTGCCTCTCGGTTTACACGGACATAGACTTTCATTGTCTCATCTGAATAATACATTATATTATCGTTGCCCTTGTTTGTCCACGCCTCAACTAAAAGCTGACCGCTGACTATTTCGCCTTCCTTAAAAGCACCTTGCGAGATCAGAGCAGACTCATAATTTTCGGGTTTTATACTGACATTGCTTGGCAATATACTTGCATCAAAAGATAAATCCGCTACAGCAAGCACATTTCCAGTATTTATGTCTCTGACATTTATCATTAACCTAATTTCGTTTCCTCGTTCCCAATAAGTGCCAGAAAGTATAAGATCTGCCCCCGATTCTTTTGCCATATCGCGCATAATTTGAGATGATTTGGGCGTGAACGATTTTGCCTGTTCTGCGATCTTCCAGTTTGCTAATCGGATAATCTGCTGTTCTAATTCTGCCCTGAATTGTCTCGCAAATGGGCTTCCCATCTTTGAATCTTGATATGTTAATGGAACAACAAGCATTTTTCCGCTTGGCGTGCCTATTTGCTTTAAGAGCCTCATAACAACTGACATCGCTACATCGCTTATAGAGGAAAGCGATTCAGATAATAGGCGATCTATTCTATTAGTTACCTCAGTTTGGCTCATTAGAAGTTTTGATCCCTGTTTTTCTCCTGACAACTCATCAACCGCAGATTGTATAGAACCTGACCCGCCGACAACTGCTAAAATCATCTCTGCTTCCTTCAATTTTTCGTATATCGGATAAAGGCTAAGATATTTATTTACAGCATCCATCGTCTCGGACTTAGATTCATACATTTGTGCATCTTTTATGATCGTGTTGATTTGTTGAATGAGATTTTGCTTTTCCTGTGCATACATCCTCCTTAAATCAGCGCGACTAACATAAGCGACAGCATACACGGTAGCGTTTCTTTGATCTCCTTCGGAATAATTTTCTATATTAATGCCCTTTATATTTTGCAATGAAGTTGTTGATTGCGTGATTGAGCTTAGTTCTTGTGAATATCTCTCATTTTTTTCTTCTCTTAGTGTAGCGATTGCACTTTTTATGCTAACAACAATAGTCCGAGATATTTCACCTCTTGCACTTTCTTGAGCTAATCCCGTAGCTTCTGAGATCGGTCCTGTTGCCACACCAAACCCTGACAAATACAAATTGACCGGATATTTCTGACTGCTATCAAGATTTTTCACCCAATCAGGCACTTTCGCAATAGAATATGATATAATAACTAAATCCATTATGACAAGTAATATCAGAGCTAACATTTTACTTCTCATTTTAATTCCCTCTTTGCCTATATCAGTATTAGAGCTTATCTTCATTTAAGTTTTCAGACAATCAATACAGGTTAGCTAAAAACAGAAAACTACCCATCATCTATTAACATCTATATATTATAAAATATTGCTGATCTATTTCAAGTTTTTTCTTATCAAAGCAAATCTCATTGACATATTATAGACAAAATAATTATAATACATCATAGAAAATGCAAATAATTCTCTTTATTAAAAGGGATAAATAAATAACAATGGTATATTTTTATGATGGGGGATTGAAAATTGGGCAAAGCAGAATTAACCATAGATACAAAGACAAAATCTTCTTACTCTATAAGTCCACTTCTTTTTGGAAAATTTTGTGAGCATCTCGGTTCAAATATCTATCAAGGTATGGAAGCACAGATATTGTTCAATTGCACATTCGGCAAATGGATCTTTGTCAATGGCGATCATCCTGACGGCGGGATCAGTGAAGATAGCGATAGAGGAAGGATAAAAAATAAGATAGAAGGAAGGGCAAGGCGAATGTCATTTCCAAGTGCAGAACCACTGATCAATGCCTTTTTTGATGGCGGAGCTTATGGTTGGTTTTATGTAGGGACGAGGGAAGATGTGCGACTAAGTCCCGATGTTGGAAAATTTGGCGGAAGATCACAAAGGGTCGAGGTGATGAAGGAAAACAACTCAGGCTTCGGCATCGGTCAATGGACTTATCTTCCACTTCATCGGACTTATGGATTTGACTTTTGTATAGTAGCACGTGCAACAACGCCAGTATCCATAAAATTTAGCATTGCTCCTGTTAATAACCTCCAAGATGCCGTTTTTGTTGAAATACCGATTG
>DTPJ01000022.1 GCA_011334435.1 Candidatus Poribacteria bacterium
AAGATAAATGGATAGCTTATAGTCCTTTACTTAAAGAAAAGGGAGGGGCAACTTGGGGCTATACTAAAGAAGAAGCATTGAAAAACATCAATGAAGTATTAGAAATGGTTGTTGAAAGCATGATTGGAGATGGAGAAACTATACCAGAATTGGAAATAATGATTGAGGATCAAGCTAAATGGACTGAAGATGACTTGATAAGATTGGGCTTGTTAAAATAGTAAATTAAGAAATTAACTATAAATTTTGAAATAGACATTTAATACAAGGATAAATAAATTACTGGTGAATATAAAATTCAAAAGGGAAACTAAATTTTAAAAAGGCTGATAAAGCTGAATAGGGGAGAGCAAATTATGGTAAATGTTGATCTAAAAAATTTGACAAACAAATTAAATAAGTTTTGTAAAGATTCATTAACAAAAGCAGCGGGAATATGCGTAAACAGAAGTAATTATGAAGTAACTGTTGAGCATTTCCTTATGGCATTAATTGACAGTCCTAACGCGGACATACAATTAATACTGCGTAACTTTGAAATTGATCCTGCAAGATTGATCCGACTTATTGACAGAGACGCAGAATCATTAAGGACAGGGAATACAGGTAGACCGACATTTTCTCCGATATTATTAGATTGGATCCAAGATGCTTGGGTGTTCGCATCTGTTGAATATAGCTTGTCAGAGATCCGTTCTGGCGTGCTTTTGACGACGATGTTATCTAACTTGGCGAGATACGGAACTGGTGGCTATATTGATGAACTTAGCAGAATTCCAAAGGATATTTTGAGACGTGATTTGTTAAGCATAGTCAGCAAATCATCAGAAGAGCCAACTGCGATGGGCGTAAAAGAGGCGGTTACAGGCAGACCCGGCGAAGGTGGAAAACTCCCAGCAGGAGATACTGCCTTAGCGAGATTTACAATAAACTTCACGGAAAAGGCAAGACGTGGTGAAGTTGATCCAGTGTTTGCAAGAGACCGTGAGATGCAGCAGATCATAACTATTCTGGGGAGAAGGCAAAAAAATAATCCGATAATCGTCAGTGACCCCGGAGTTGGAAAAACTGCTATGGTTGGGGAATTGGCATTGCGTATTGTAAACGGTGATGTGCCTGATATTTTGAAAAACGTTGAGGTGCTTGGGCTTGATATGGGACTCTTGCAGGCAGGCGCGAGTGTCAAAGGTGAGTTTGAAAATCGTTTGAAAGCAGTTATAAGCGAGGTCAAATCATCTCCTATTCCTATTGTATTATTCATTGATGAAGCACATCAGATGATCGGTGCTGGTGGCAGTGCGGGAGGTAGCGATGCTGCTAACCTTCTTAAACCCGCTCTTGCCAGAGGCGAACTAAGAACTATCGCTGCAACTACTTGGTCGGAATACAAAAAATATTTTGAAAAAGACCCCGCACTTGCCAGACGCTTCCAATTAGTTAAACTTGAAATTCCGACTGATCAGGAAGCAATGATAATGCTCAGAGGTATTCGCGACAAATATGAGTCTGCACATAATATCCATATATTAGACGAGGCGGTAGTAGCTGCGACCAAACTTGGCAGTAGATATATTTCAGCCCGTAATCACCCCGATAAAGGCGTTGATTTGCTTGATACTGCTGCTACTCGTGCAAAATTAAGCCTTACAAGCAAACCTGATGTTATAGACTATGAGGAACGTAAAACACAGGCTCTTGAACGAGAATTAAATTCACTACTGCGTGATAAAGAAGCAGGTTCAGCGGTAGATGAAGCGAGAATACCTGAGTTAGAAAAGGCAATAGCTGAATCCAAAGAGAGAACTGCTCAGTTGATAGAAAAATGGCAAAGAGAGAAATCCGCTGCTGAAAAGGTTATCGCGATCCGCAAAAAGTTAGAAGAACAGAACAGCGTTAGGGAGTCAACAGAATCAGGCGAATCATCAGATCAAGCCTTAGCAGAGATGGTAACTCAGGAGGACTTGGCAAAGGCATTAGAAGAACTCAAAGAGGCACAAGGCAAAGACCCCATGATCTTTATTGATGTAAATCAAGATGTCGTCGCCAAAGTAGTCTCTGATATGACTGGCATACCGATTGGGAAGATGGTCAAAGATGAAGCGGAGACGATCCTTCATCTTGAAGAGGAAATCGGCAAAAGGCTTAAAGGTCAACCACAGGCAATTGAAGCAGTGTGTCGCGGTATAAGGGCATCAAAGGCAGGAGTAAAGCCACCTAATACGCCAATGGGAGTTTTCCTATTTGTTGGACCAAGTGGAACGGGCAAAACCGAATGTGCACTGATTGTAGCCGATCTTTTGTTCGGCGGTGAGCAATTTATGACGATTATCAATATGTCAGAATTTCAAGAAAAGCACACAGTTTCAAGATTGATCGGGTCGCCACCGGGATATGTTGGTTACGGTGAAGGTGGAGTCCTTACAGAAGCAGTTAGACAGAGACCTTACTCAGTTGTCCTTTTAGATGAAGTTGAGAAAGCCGATCTTGAGGTTATGAACCTATTTTATCAGGTATTTGACAAAGGTATGCTATCAGATGGAGAAGGTAGGGTTGTTGACTTCAAAAATACGATCATATTCTTGACCAGCAATCTTGCGACGGATATAATAACAGAGATGTGTTCTGCACCTGTTCCACCGACTACCGAAGAGCTTTTAGCAGCGATCAGACCGACATTAAGTCAACACTTCAAGCCAGCACTTTTAGCCAGAATGACGATTGTCCCATTCTTCATTTTATCGCCAGATGTTTTGAAGGAAATTGTCGTTCTTAAACTGAATGGTCTTGGCAAGAGGCTTTTTGAAAATCACAGGGTAAAATTTGAATATGATCCCGCTGTTGTTGATCAGATCGCCGCTCGTTGCACAGAAGTTGAGACAGGGGCTAGGAACATCGATCACATACTAAGTGGAACGCTATTGCCCCGTATATCAACTGAAATACTCCAACAGATGACGATCGGTCCGTTGCCTGATAAACTTAAAGTCGGCATCGGTGAAAGTGGGGATTTTACCTTTGAGTTTTTAGATGAATAAATAGGAAGGGGTAGTCTTCGTTTTGTTAGAACCTTAATTATAGAAAGGAGGATACTTATTTGAAAATTTGGTTCTTATTTTTTGCTTTTTGTTTGTTTTTAGGACTACCTTTTTCGTTGTATTCGGCGGGATTAGACCCGTCATTAGTTATGTATTTGCCTTTAGATGAAAACACAGGCAAAATAGCCAAAGACCTTTCTCCATTTAAGAATGATGCTGAGTTTAAAGGGAAACCAACTTGGGTGCAGGGGAAATATAACTCAGGCGTTCTTCTTGGCATAGGCAACTGGTTAGAAGTTAAAGACGCAGACAGTCTTGATCTTACTGATGGGATCACGATTAACTGTTGGGTTTTAATCAAAAGTTTGACTGGTGATCATCAAAGTGCAGTGGAGAAAGGCGCAGCGTGGGGACCAGGAGAATATAATTTGCTCCCTGTGTATTCTGGGAATGTTCTTCTGCAAATGAACGATCTCCCCGATGAGTGCGATGATGAAGCAATTGGAGGAAAAGTGGACGATGGGCTTTGGCATCATATTGCTGGCACTTTCAATGGCAAAGTTATCAAAACTTACATTGATGGCAAAGAAAGTTCAAGCCTATCATGTGTTGGAAGCCTTGACAAAAATAGCGATCCGCTTTTCATCGGTTGTAGAGGTGGAAGTAGCAGATGGATGGACGGCATAATTGATGAGATTAAAATTTACAATCGTGCCTTAACTGCTGATGAAATAAAGAAAGATATGGAAGATCCAAAGGCAAATCTTTCTGTCAATGTTAATGGTAAGTTGTCAGTTACATGGGGCAAACTTAAAACCAAGTATAACTAAATAGTGACTACTAATCACTGATCACTGATTATTATAGGGATAGAATTATGAGTGTAGCAAGAAACAAAGATGAATTTGTCTCTCGGATGAGGGATGCACTTGGAGAGAATATAGCAAATCCAAATGATCCATCGGAAGATCAAGTCCGACGATATTTTCGGACACTTAACGGTAGAACACAAGATGCGATTGACGCTTATGAAGGATATGCTTCTTTATTCTTCATCCATTTAGAGCGGTCACGCAACCCAGATGCTACGGTAGTATATCCCGGCGGACCCGGTGGAAGAGACGTTTGCGATAGCTTTGCCGAGGTCCGTGCTAGAGGATCAGAAAATGGCAGGCATGTCATAGATTGCAGGGGATTCGCTGTTATGGGGGTAGAGTTGCTATCTGAAGCAGGATTTCAGTTTTCATCTTATATGATCGCAATCCCCCCTACTGCCAGAACGACAGGGGAATGGACAGGACATGTCATTGCAGAGATGATTACCCCTGATGGACGAAGGGTATATGTAGGTAACGATCGGGTTCATTCGTTTGCAGCTAATGCGATATCTAATTTGACTGGCTGGAGTCCTGATGATACGATTAATGTCATATATGCTCGTGGCGATACAATACAAGAGGCAACTGATGATGCAGACGAGATTGTTAGAAGAAGAAGTGAAGACCCTCTTTCTAGAATGGGTGGTTTAAGATCAAGACCATCGTTTGTTCCACCATTGAGAGAATGATAATATGGGCAATTCTGATAAAAATATTGCAATCTATGACCGTAGATTTGAATGCCAAAGGTGCGGATTTTGTTGCACAGAGATGGCTCTCATATATCCTAACATTGAGGAAGTTCACAGCATCGCAAAATATCTTGGCATATCCAAATTATCATTCGCTATTCGCTATCTTAGAGAAATTTACGATCCTCAAACGGATATGTTCAAGATAGCATTTAACTGAACTTGGGACATTAGTTCGGACATTTTCTAGAATAAGTGAAAATAATACTTTCTGCTAAAACTAAATTTTTCCAAACATTTCAAAAATCCCCCTTTATCCCCCTTTTTCAAAGGGGGAAAGATAAGGAA
>DTPJ01000383.1 GCA_011334435.1 Candidatus Poribacteria bacterium
TCCTGTCCTGATGTTTGAAAACTCTTTTGCTGTTGATTCAAGAATCTTTTCCATCTGTTTACGCATCTGTTGAATAATCTCTTTTGGCATATTCAATCCCTCTACTTTCTTGCATAAAAATCTAAATACTAATTATAATGGTTAGATTATTGATTTTACTTTTTGTCACAGACACTAATTATGGTGTAACTATTGTGCCAATTTTCTCGCCAAAAACTATTTTTTTGATATTTCCTTCTGGATATAGACTAAATACAACTATTGGCATATTATTGTCTTTGCACAACGAAAAAGCGGCGGCGTCCATAACCCTTATTCCCATTTTCAAGGCTTGATCACAACTAATAGTATCAAATTTTTTTGCATTTGGATCAGAGAAAGGGTCAGTAGAATATACACCATCAACCTTGGTGGCTTTTAACACTACATCTGCTTCTATCTGTAAAGCTCTTAAAGCAGACGCGGTATCAGTAGTAAAAAATGGATTACCTGTTCCAGCACCAAATATAATAACTTTGCCTTCATTAAGATAGTTAATGGCATTTTTAGCTACGAATGGCTCAATATATTCAACTTCCATAATAGGTTCAAACTTTATAGCACTCAGCAAAACAGATGGGACACCTACGCTTTCAAGGGCACTTTGTAAAGCCATAGCGTTAACTACTGTTGCAAGCATCCCGATCATATCTGCTTTGTGTCTGCTCATTGAGCTTTGTTTGCCTGCCCCTCTCCATATATTCCCTGCACCTATAACTATGGCTATTTGCAAGCCATATTCTTTGAGTTCGCTTATTTGTGATGTTAACGAATGAAGCACATCAGGATCAATAGTTCTATCCTTAGAACCCATCATTTCCCCGCTCAGTTCAAGCAGAATTCTTTTATAGATAGGACGCTCTTTCATAAAAAATCCTCTGAAAACTAAAAGCTACTTATATTTCCTCTCCGAGTTCGTATCTAACAAACCTTCGGACAACGATATTTTCACCTATTGTAGCGATTTTTTCAGTGATCAGACTTCCAATGGTTTTATCTGGGTCTTTGATAAACTCTTGTTCTAAAAGACATACATTGGCAAAAAACTTCTCAAGACGCCCTTCAATAATTTTGTCAATAACTCTTTCTGGTTTGCCTTCATTAAGAGCCTGAGTTTTCAATATGGATCTTTCCTTTTCAATAATATCTTGTGGGACATCCTCTCTTTTCACATATAAAGGACGTTTAGCGGCAATTTGCATAGCAATATCCATAACAAGGTTTTTAAACTCATCGGTCCGTGCGACAAAATCGGTTTCACAATTGACTTCTAACATAACACCGATTCTATTACCAGCGTGTATATATGACGCGATAATTCCGTCTTTTGTTGACCGACCAGATTTTTTCTCGGCTACTGCTGTGCCTTTTTCCCTAAGAAATTTAATGGCTTTCTCTATGTCGCCATCATTTGCTTCAAGTGCTTCTCTACATGCTAAAACTCCTGCACCTGTCTTCTGTCTTAGCTCTTTAACCATTGCAGCTGTGATTTCCATAATTCCTCCGTTTTATTGTAATTGATAGTAACTGATAGTCAATATAATATGACCAAAAACTATCCACGATTATTTAACATAAAGGCAGGTAAAAACCTGCCCAGTGCTTGATTGAATTAAATCTTAAACATATCAGTTAATCATTTTAGTTTCATTCATTTTATCTTGGAGATGAACGCGGTCGTCTTTTTGTATCTTCCTCTTCGTAATCCTCATATTCTTCGCTGATATTAGGCTTTTCGCTAATCTCTTCTGATTTTTCTTGTTCAGTTGCTGTTGACACACGACTCAAGTCCAGGTTGGCTTGTCCTTCTATTATTGCATCTGTCAATTTTTCACATATTAACTTAATTGATCTTATTGCGTCGTCATTTCCGGGGATTGGATAGTCTATTTGATCGGGATCGCACTTTGTATCAACAATGGCAACAACTGGGATCATAAGCCTGTTTGCTTCTGCTACTGCAATTCTCTCGTTAAGTGTGTCCATAACGATAACAGCGCCCGGAAGTTTATACATCTCTCTGATACCTGATAGATTTTTTGCTAATTTTTCCTGTTGTTTTTTGAGATCCATAACTTCCTTTTTAGGTAACAGATCAAATTTTCCCTCTTGTTCCATTTTTTCTAACTCTTTAAGTCTTTTTATGCTTTTTTTTATGGTCTCAAAATTTGTCAGCATTCCGCCAAGCCATCTTTCGTTGACATAAAACATGCCACAACGAGTTGCTTCTTCTTTTATAATATCTGCTGCTTGTTTTTTTGTCCCAACAAAAAGGACTAATTCACCTTGTGACACTATGTCTCGCAGAAAATTGCAGGCTTCTGTCAATAATTTAACTGTTTGACGAAGATCAATTATATAAATGCCGTTACGTTCTGCAAATATATATCTTTTCATTTTGGGATTCCATTTGCGTGTTTGATGCCCAAAATGCACTCCGGCTTGGAGTAATTGCTTCATAGCTACAATTGCCAAAATAGTACCTCCTTAAAAATCATACGTATAAGCGTATTATGGGTTAAATACCGAGTTTCCGTCATTTTCAGACAAGACCTATAGGTACAGACCTTTTTATAGGCACCCACATCTGAATCGGGAAACTTTTTTGATAGTGATTAAAGATTAGAAAGAAATTAGCTAATAATCTTTAATCTGAAATCCTTAAAGAATATATCTGCTCAGGTCTCTGTTTTCTATTACGTCAGCAAGTTGTTTTTTGACATAATTAGCATCTATCCTGATCGTTTGGTTTGCCATTTCTGGTCCTGCGAAAGATATTTCACTGAGCAGACGTTCCATTATAGTATGTAATCTGCGAACACCGATATTTTCGGTCTGTTCGTTTACAAGACACGCCAAAGATGCGATCTCATCTATTGCGTCATCTGTAAATTCAAGTTTAATGTTTTCAGTTCCTAAAAGTAAAGTATATTGCTTCACAAGTGCGTTTTGAGGTTCAGTTAAAATCCTCTTAAAGTCCTCTTTCCCAAGGCTTTTTAGATTAACTCTTATTGGGAATCTTCCTTGTAATTCTGGAATAAGATCAGATGGTTTTGATGAATGGAATGCCCCAGCAGCGATGAAAAGTATATGATCAGTCCTCACCATACCGTATCTCGTAGCAACTGTTGATCCTTCCACAATCGGCAGAATATCCCTTTGAACGCCTTCTCGTGACACATCGGGTCCTGTTTTTGAATCGCTTCCGACAATTTTATCAATCTCATCAAGAAATATGATCCCTGAATCTTCAACCTTTTCAATAGCTTCCGATACTACTTTATCCATATCAACAAGTTTTTCAGATTCTTCTTCCATTAGAATTTCTCTGGCTTCGGCGATAGTAACTTTTCTTTCTTTGGTCCGTTTTGGTAGCATTCCGCCAAAAATTTCCTTAAAGCTTAGGTCTATTTCCTCAAATCCTATGGGTGAGAATATTTCCATAATCGGTAACATACGATTTTGCACTTGCATAGTTACAATCGTATCTTCCAGTTTCATCTGCCTCAGGTCTTTTCTAAATTTCTCACGAGCTTTTTCAAACCTATTTAATTCAATTTCCTGATCAATACCTTCGTCTTTTTTTCGTCTTCTTGTGCGGAGTGGCAAAGGTGGGACCAATAAATCAAGAAGGCGATCCTCAACTATTTTGCTTGCCTTTTCTCTGACAAGTTCTGAATAGTGAGACCTAAGCATATTTACTGCCAGATCAGTCAAGTCTCTGACCATTGATTCTACATCACGTCCAACATATCCGATCTCTGTATATTTAGATGCTTCAACTTTTATGAATGGTGCATTAGCTAATCGTGCAAGCCTTCTTGCTATCTCTGTTTTTCCTACACCAGTGGGACCGATCATAAGGATATTCTTCGGAGCCACTTCATCTCGCATTTCAGGAGGAAGCACTTTACGACGTGCCCTGTTTCTTAAAGCAATTGCAACCGCTTTTTTTGCCTCTTCCTGACCTATAATATATTTATCTAATTCCTCTACTATTTGTCGTGGAGTTAATTCATTTTCAAGTCCCAAGTTTGCCTCCTAAGATATAAGAAAATCATTCAAAATGAGATTCTAAGACTTATTAGAATCAAGCTCTTCCACAGTGATCTGATCGTTGGTATAGACGCATATCTCAGACGCAATTTTAAGAGATTCTTTAACTATTTCAACTGCGGTCAGGTTTGAATGTCTAACAAGTGCTTTTGCCGCAGAGAGAGCATAATTTCCTCCGGAACCGATGGCGATTATCCCATCTTCAGATGAAATTACGTCACCATTTCCAGAGATTATATACGAATTTTCCGCGTCTGACACTGCAAGCATGGCGTCAAGCCGTCTCAATATCCTATCTGATCTCCAATCTACAGCTAAATCCGCTGCGGCGTTAGCAAGATTGCCATTGTATTTTTCCAGTTTGGCTTCTAACTTTTCATAAAGTGCCATAGCATCTGCAACAGAACCTGCAAATCCAAGCAAAACCCTACCTTTATATATCTTTCTTATCTTGCGGGCATTGCTTTTGACGATTGCATCTTGCATAGTTATCTGACCATCGCCGCCCAAAGCCACTGAACCTTTATGTCGGACTGATAATATAGTTGTGCCATGAAAAATGTTGCTTTTGAGCATATTCTCTCACTATTCCTAAATATTATGAAATTCTATAATTTATGTCATAATGATATTGCAATAATAGAGATTTGTCAAGTATCATATTGATCTTTTAGAAATTCCTCAACATATACTCCAATAAAATTATATTTTATCTAAAGTTATTTAGTCAAAAAAAATAAAGGGAAAAAGGCAAACTATTCCTGTAAGGTTTTTCACCACATTAAAACCTTAATAAATAACCTAAGCTGAATCTGCATATATCTTGCTTCCTTGAGGAAGATTTAAACATAAA
>DTPJ01000152.1 GCA_011334435.1 Candidatus Poribacteria bacterium
TCACATTTTGTCTTGTATTTGAAAACCTGCCATTTAGGACTTTATCTTCGGAAAGCCCAAATGTAAGAGCTGAGATTTCAACGGGAATTTCAAGATAAGGCGAGTTAATAAACCTTAATGAGATATTTGTTTTCTCTATTGGCTTCAATCTCAAAGCTATTTCACCTTTTTGGGATATAGAAAAACGAGCTTCTGTTCTGATCTTATCGCCAATTTTTAAGGAGACACCAGAGTAAGGAATCCCCAATAACAATAGGAAATTATCTGATGGATGCCAGTTTATCATGCTTATAGGTATAAGATAAAGCATATCATCTAATTCAATTGCAAAATCGGTTTCCTCTGTCTCATAAAAGTATCTTTCCAGATGCCCTCCGAGCATAAGATTGAACTTTTTGGACAAATTGTAAGATAATACGATCTCAGGGATATGAGCCATTTTCCCTTTGGGTTTATTAAATGTTTCTGAATCGCCTTTTATGTTATATTCAATACCGAATAACGATCTGAAATTATCTGTTATTGCTAACCTAATTGTAAGCGGTGCAGATAGAATGTTCACACCATCACTTAAAACATATTTGTCCTTCTCAGCCCATACAGGTAATCTAGTAAAAACGAAGGGAATATCAACTGATAGCCGATCAGAATTATACATCGGCATAGACGTCTCTATATGCAAATAGTCAGAATAATCACTTGCATCGCTATTAGTATCAAGCCATTTGACATAGTTATAATCAATCCAAAGAGGTTTGGGTTCGTCAAATTGGAAGTGATCTCTAAGAAAAGTATCATATTGTCTTCCTTGCATAAAAAAGTCAATAGCAGGGGAGACATATTCAGCACATACAGTTGTCGCAAGCATTAATAAAAATGCAAATAGACATACTCTCATATCTTTTCCCTTTCAGACATGCCCTTATTATCTAAGCTCATCAGTATTTGATCGCACCTTTTTTATTGCCTCAATAATTAAGTCCATGTCTTCTCTATCGCCAAGAAAGATTGGATGACTGATGCTTAAAGATTCAGTTCTGTATATTCGCTCTGCTTCGGGACAATATACCTTTGTATAGTCCAATGGTTTATTATATGTTGGATACTTTATTGGCCATGTATTCCCTGCTGTGATTGATTGGAATAATGGATTTCTATAAACGGGTGCTCCGTGAGCGCCAAGCCCCATCGGAACGCCTTCGGCATTTATCGCTTGTAAAAATTTATCTCTTGGAATGTCATCAAATTTTTCTTGGACATATTTAAAATTCCAATAATATATACTCCATCTTGTAACTCTCGGATCACGTTCAAATGGCTCAATACCGTCAATTGTTTTTAAACCTTCTGCGAGATATGAAAAGTTACGTTCGCGGGTTTGAACTTGATCGTCAAATCTTGACATCTGCGACAATAACACCGCTGCTGTGAATTCAGGCATTCTGAAATTTGAGGTCATAGGAAGTCTTATTGACTTATCAGGTCTTTCAGTCCAACGTCCCATATCCATATAGGCATATAAATTTTCTCTAATCTTTTCGTGATTGGTCAACACAATTCCGCCTTCACCACCAGCGATAGATTTGCCTGCCATCAGGCTAAATGCCCCAATATGTCCAATCGCACCTACACGAGTTCCTCTCCATTCTGATCCATGAGCATGGGCGCAATCCTCTATTATTGGGATATTATATTTATTTGAAACCTTCATTATCTCGTCCATATCTGCTGGGTAACCGCCGTTGTGAACGACGATGATCGCCTTTGTTCTATCAGTAATTGCGGATTCTATGGCTTTGGGGCTGATGTTATATGAATTAGGATCAACATCTGCAAATACCGGAATTGCGTTAATAAACAATGCACATGTAGCAGATGCAAAGAATGTCAAAGCTGGTGTTATCACCTCATCGCCGGGTTCAACATTTACGCCTTTTAGGGCATTTATCAATGCTTGTGTTCCTGAATTTGTGGCTATTCCGTATTTGGCATTGTGATATTCAGCAAAGACATTTTCAAATTCCCAGACCTTTGAGCCTTCTCCACCGCCCCACCAACGACCACTATGAAGCACTTCCAATAAAGCTTTCTCCTCTGTTTCGTCCCATATTGGCCATCTTTTTCCTAAAGGTCGTGTAACGACTTTTTCACCACCGTTAATCGCTAACTTAGCCATAACAGACTCCTTTATTAAAAAACTCTTTTTTATATTTTTTTATAATTGCTTGATTAGAGTTCTATTATACATTAGCACTGTTTATGTGTCAACGTCTGAGAATTCTGAAGAGACTGTATTAATTTAGTAGGCAACAAAAAAGCCATCTGTTATAATATACTCTGTATTATATAAGTATTATAATAAACAAAACAAATAAACAAAGGAGGAACAGATGGCTGATAATATTATAAAACAAGATGATCGCATGAAACAAGAAAAAATATTGCAGTACCTTCAATCCGTCTTTGCATAGTCAACATACTTCTAGAGCTTGGGTTAGAGCATTAAAGGAACTGATTACTTTGAATTACCTACTAAATTAATACAGTCTCATCAGAATAATCCATGCTTGACTTTGGCATTTTCCTATGATATAATGTAGTTAAACAGTTAAATTCAAATTTTAAGTTCTTATATAAAAATCATTAGTGATAAGAATTATAATGGACAAAAAGCTAACTTATTGATATGCCTATAACATACGGGGGTGGTATTCAATAGTAAGAGTTAATCAACAGATAAAGGCACGAGAAGTCCTTTTGATTGATGAGGATGGGAGCAAATTAGGGACTTTTTCCGTGCCAGATGCTTTAGCCCGTGCGGAATCTAAAGGGCTTGATTTAGTGGAAGTTGCGCCAAATGCTGATCCTCCTGTTTGCAAAATTATGGATTATGGCAAATATAAATATGAGCAAAATAAACGGGAGAAAACAGCCAAGAAGCGACAAAAAGTCATAAAAATAAAAGAAATTAAAATAAGACCTAAAATAGCTGAACATGACTATCAATTTACCAAACGTCATATTCAGAAATTTATTGAGGAAGGCGCTAAAACAAAAGTAACATTAGCATTTTGGGGAAGAGAGATCAGTCATATAGAGATTGGGCAAGAGAAATTGCAACGTTTAGCTAATGAATTAGCAGATGTGTGTATAGTTGAGCAACCACCTAAATTAGAAGGCAGAAATATGGTTATGATCTTATCTCCCAAATAGGGTTATTTTTGTCAATTCTATTTAAATTTGCTTTTTCTTAGAGAAATTGTTTTAAAAACAATGACATTTCTTAAAGTATAGTTTTTTGTCATTGGAGACATATATTTAATTTGAATCTCGCATTTTCGGTAGAATATATTTTACTGGAAGCGAATAATTACGAGGGTAAAATGCCAAAAATTAAGACACATAAAGGCGCAAAAAAAAGATTTAAGATTACAGGGACAGGAAAGATTAAAAGGCATAGTTCATATACAGGTCACCTATTCTTGAATAAGTCAGCAAAAAGAAAACGAAATCTTAGAAAAGCATCTTTAGTTGATAAAGCTGACGAGAAACGTATGAAGCGACTATTGCCATATTCTTAACCTTGTTTTAAGAAGTATTAGAGGAGTTATTTTTAAAATGCCCAGAGTTAAACGCGGTGTAGCCGCAAATAAGAGAAAAAAAAGAATCTTTAAGCAAGCCTCAGGCTACAGAGGCGCTAGACATAAGCTCAATCGCACAGCACAAGAAGCTATTGATAAAGCTGGAAACTATGCATACCGAGACCGAAGGGCAAGAAAAAGAGAATTTAGGGCACTTTGGATTAGCAGAATTAATGCAGGAGCAAGACTTTATAATCTTTCGTATAGCAAATTCATTTGTGGCTTGAATAAAGCAGGCGTTAAAATAAATAGAAAGGTCTTATCCGAATTAGCAATAAGCGATCCAAAAGCTTTTGCTGAATTGGCTCGGGTTGCTAATGAAAGTTACGTTTAATCTTCTTTTAGGTAATTTCTTTTAGGGGAGTTAATGGTATGGATTCTGTAATTTATTGGGGTGTATTTGAAAACACTGGTTCTATAGAAGCATATCTGACATATAAAACTATGGTTTCCTCTCCGAAAAAAGATGATGAAGATACTGATAACATTATAAGTTTAGACTACGAAACGACCGATAAAAATAGCTTCGAATCTGTCCCGTTAAATGAATAAAAATGTTTGAACACAATTTTCATTGATGCTTGACCAATCTATCGCTATAAATTATCAAGCATTAACAATTGATTTATACCTTAAAAGCTTGTGCTTCTATATCATTATAGTATGTCACAGGCTTTTTTATTTTATTCTAATGTGTCTCTTATGGTGAAACCTATGAAAAATAACATTATCAGAATTGGAATACCAATAATCAATGGAACTAACCTCTATCCTATGGTGAAGGGTGATCATACAAAGATCAGTCCGATAAAAACTATAATCAAAGATGGCGTAGAAATATGGAATATATCCTTTACAACACTTGACTGCACTTACATAGAGACCGTCAGGCATATATCAAGTCAAGGACCTTTTCCGTTAGACGTCTTTTCAAAACGCAAGGCGTATGACATTTATAGGGCTATTATCGTTCAGTTGAAAGTCAGTGATAGCGAGGAGATTAGCCTTTCTGATCTTGATCCGTATCTTGACAAAGTGAAAAAGGGCGATGCTCTTATAGTCAATGCAAACAACTATACTGATAGATGGTTAGAAAAATGTGAAGGTATAATAAATATTGAAGACTACAATCTTAATAGCCCATATTTTAGCACATCTGCTATGCAAGGCATAATTGATGCAGGAGTTGCAATACTCGCTGGCAATTTTCCTTCGTTCAGCAACCCGAAAACCGAAGAGGGTTTTGGAATTGATATGATAGCGGAATTTTACAAAGATCAGAATAATATGATCCTTGCACCA
>DTPJ01000541.1 GCA_011334435.1 Candidatus Poribacteria bacterium
ATTACCAGACTTAACAAGAATAAATCACCGCCAATTACAGATCACTGATTACTGATTACTGATCACTTTTTCTTGTGTTTCTGTGGCTGATAACCTTTTACCTAAAATTTGAATTGGACTGCTTCAGGCATTAACAATTGATATATCGCTTATTATATGATAAAATATAACGCAAAATGATTTTAATAAGGAGAAATAAAAAATGGAAACTATTATTGTCAAATCTGAGCAATTAAATTTGCCCGAAAAAATATTAAAAAAGCTAAGAGGCAAGGAACTTGAAATTATAGAAACAGAAGAAGGTATATTACTAAAACCTATTAAAAAATCAATCAGAGGACTTTTAAAAGGAACTGGTGTTTCAACTGACCTATTTATGCAATATAAGAAGGAAGAGAAAGAATTAGAAAAATGAAAAATTTTGTGTTAGATGCTTGTTCATTGATTGCTATTCTTAATGATGAAGATGGAGCTGATAAAGTTGAGCAAATAATTCAGAAAGCAGAAAATGAGGAGTGTCTCATTTATCTGAATAAATTAAATTTGCTTGAAATTTATTATATAATTTGCCGAAAATCTGGTATAGATAAAGCAGATGAAATTCTCTTTGATCTATTAGATACACCTATAAAAATTATTGATAAACTTGACGATAAGGTATTCAGAGAAGCAGGGAGATTAAAAGCAAAATATAAAATATCTCTGGCTGATTCAATAGCTCTTGCAGAAGCAAAGATAAGAAAAGCACAGCTTGTAACAGCTGATCACCGTGAATTTGATCCGATTGAAAAAGGCGGAGAAATATCGTTTTATTGGATAAGATAACAAGGAGGACTTAACGAATGACCGAGATTCCGAAGATTTATGAACCCAAGAACGTAGAGCAAAAATGGTATTCTTTTTGGATGGAGAAAGGATATTTTCATGCCGAAGATGTCTCTGATAAACCTCCATACTCAATAGTCATTCCACCTCCGAATATCACAGGTCCGCTTCATAAAGGACATGCAGTCCCAATGACAATTCAAGATATTCTGATACGTTGGAAACGTATGCAGGGATATAATACATTATGGATGCCCGGAACAGATCACGCTGGAATATCAGCAAACGCAGTCGTGGATAGGCAATTACGTCAACAAGGCATAGACAGATTTCAGCTTGGCAGAGAGAAATTCATTGAGAAAATGTGGGAATGGAAACATTATATACACAAGATTATAATTAATGGACTGCATAGGCTTGGCTGTTCCTGCGATTGGGAAAGAGAACGATTTACAATGGACGAGGGCTTGTCAAAGGCGGTGACAGAGACTTTTGTCAGGCTATACAATAAAGGTCTTATATACCGTAGTCAATATATAGTTAATTGGTGTCCAAGAGATCGGACAACTCTATCAAACCTTGAAGTTGATTACAAAGAGCAGAAAACAAGCCTTTATTATGTGAAATACCCATTTGTTGACGGAGAAGGCGGTATAGTCGTTGCCACAACCAGACCCGAGACGATGCTTGGCGATACCGCTGTCGCTGTCCATCCAAGCGATGAGAGATATAAAAGCTATATAGGCAAGAAGGTAATTCTACCGATAGTAAATCGCGAGATACCGATAATAGCTGATGCTCTGCATGTTGATCCCGAATTTGGCACAGGTGCAGTAAAGATCACCCCCGGTCATGACTTCAACGATTTTGAGGTCGCTCAACGGCATAATATCCCAAGCCTTAACATAATGAATGAAGATGCTACAATGAACGAAAACGCTGGAAAATTCAATGGAATGGACAGGTTTGAGTGTAGAAAGGCACTGCTTAAAGAATTAGAAGAAGGAGGCTATTTAGTCAAAATAGAGGAACATGACTACATGCTTGGAAAATGTAGTAAATGCGATACAATTGTTGAGCCTCGCCTATCGCTTCAATGGTTTGTCAAGATGAAACCGTTAGCTGAACCTGCAATTAAAGCTGTTGAAAGCGGAGAGATCAGGATAATTCCCGAAAGCTGGACTAAGATATACTATGAATGGATGTATAATATACGCGATTGGCCAATTTCTCGTCAGATATGGTGGGGACATCAAATACCAGTGTGGTATTGTAAAGATTGTGATGAGATGATAGTTGCTACGTCTGCCCCTGAGAAATGCAAATGCGGAAGCACTAATCTTGAACAAGACCCAGATGTGCTTGACACTTGGTTTAGCTCTGGATTATGGCCATTCTCCACTTTGGGTTGGCCAGAGGAAACACAAGCATATAAAACTTTTTATCCTACATCAACACTTGTTACAGCATGGGATATTCTCTTCTTTTGGGTGGCAAGGATGATATTCCAAGGCATCGGTTGCACAGGAAAAAAGCCTTTCAGCGATGTATATCTGCACCCACTTATTGCAGACCCCGAGAGTGGAACGAAGATGAGTAAATCAAAAGGCAATGTCCAAGACCTATTAGATGATATTGAAAAATTCGGGACAGACGCTTTTAGATTTGCAATCGCAGCGTCAATTATCCCAAGCTCATATATGATGTTGCCTGATAGCAGAATTCAGGGTTACAGAAACTTTGCAAATAAGCTATGGAATGCGTCAAGATTTGTTTTAATGAACCTTGATGGAATGGATACAAATCCAAGCAGTCTAAAACTTGAACTGTGCGATAGATGGATTTTAAGCAGATATAATTCAGTTATTCAGGAAGTCACAGATGCTCTTTCTACTTATAGATTCAACGATTCTGCACAGATATTATATGACTTTGTGTGGCATGAATTCTGCGATTGGTATCTTGAATTGGCAAAGATTCGCATATATGACAAAGAAGATGTTTATGGAAGACAGTCCGCACAATATATAGTATGGAAAGTGCTTGAAGGGACGTTAAGATTACTGCACCCGATAATGCCATTTATAACTGAAGAGATATGGCAACATCTCCCGCATGAGGGCGAAAGCATAATGATCGCACCTTGGCCAAAAGCAGAAGTGAACATGATAGACAAAAGTCTGGAAAAGGATATGACTATCATCATGGACATAATCAGATCGGTCAGAAACATATTGTCAGAGATGAACGTCCCTCCATCAAAGAAAGCTGAAGTATTAATTCAGGCATCAGATGGCAATATCAATGGCTTGTTAATAGAAAATCTAAACTACATTTATCGTTTGGCTAACGCATCAAAGGTCATCGTAGAACCAGTTATACAAAAACCGTCTTCATCAGCGACCGCGGTTGTTGGAGAAATTGAAATTTATGTCCCGTTAGCGGGTCTAATTGACGTTGAAAAGGAAAAAGATCGCCTCACAAAGAGCTTAGAGAAAGCGATTGCAGATCTGGAAAGAATTAACGTAAGATTAAGCGACGAATCTTTTTTATCAAAAGCCCCAGAGAATATCATCAACAAAGAAAGAGAACGAAAAGCGGATATAGAGGCATTGAAAATTAAATTAGAGAAAAACCTTGAAATGCTTGGAGACTGAAAAAATTATGAAAACATCAATTCAATTGCTTGTCTTATGTATTTTCATATTTGGCTATTCATTTATTGCTATGTCTGGGACAGACGGTCCAGAAATTGGCGAAGATGCACCTGATTTTGTGCTAAAAAGCATAGATGGAAAAGAAGTTAAACTTTCCAGTTTTAAATCAGTCAAACCTGTTGTGCTAATCTTTGGCAGTTGCACTTGACCGCCATTTAGGTCCCAGGTTGGGAACATAGAAAAGATGTATCAGCAATATAAGGATAAAGCACAGTTTTTCCTTATATATATCCGAGAAGCACATCCTAACGATGGCTGGCAAGTTCCTCAAAACTTACAAGATGGTTGGGTCGTCAACGAGCCTAAAACTTGGGAAGAAAGAAGGAAATTAGCCCAAGATTTTCTTGATAGAGTAAAATTGTCTCTGCCAACACTAATTGATAATATGGATAATAAAGCTGATTCTGATTATAAAGCTTGGCCCGATAGGGTTTATGTCGTTGGCATAGATGGTAAGATAATATTTAAAGGCGGAGAAGGTCCAAAAGGGTTCAAGCCCCTTGAAATAGCTACGGTGTTTGAGACAATGACAAACGTTAAGTCCCTCAGTAGGGTAATCTCTTTCTGGGGAAAGTTAAAAGGGAGGTAGTGAAATGTATCGTAAAAGTTTATTGATACTATTAACTTTAATATTTATATGTTGGTCAAGCACAGAAGCCCAAATCGTTAAAGATGGTCTTGTCAGCTATTGGAGTTTGGACAAATCAACAATAGATGGCAACAAAGTAAAAGACACTGTCGGCAACAATAATGGAGAGATGAAGGGCAGTCCAAAAGTTGTTGCAGGCAAAATCGGAGAAGCATTAGAGTTTAACGGCACAAGCGATTATGTTGAAATTCCAAACAATGATAATATGAATTTTGGGACGGGTGATTTTACTCTTTGTGTCTGGGCAAAGACCAAAGCTACCACTGGTCGTTGGGCTCAGAGGCAGGATATTGCAGGAAAGGGTGATCCATCAGTCAGTGGCTATGCGATCTCTGCTGATAGCAACAAGGGATTCTTCTGGGTTGGCGGTGCTGGTGAATTCACTGGGACAACTGATATAAATGACGATAAATGGCATTATATCGTCGGTGTGCGAAAGTCATCTGATTGCTTTATTTATGTAGATGGCAAATTAGAAGGAAAAGGCACAAATGCTGAAAATGTGGATACGACATTAAGTATGATATTCGCTAAACATCCGTTAAAATCTGAATCTTACTTTGCTGGTGCTATTGATGATGTCAGTCTTTACAAACGTGCTTTGACAGAAAACGAGATATTGACAAATTTCAGTTCAAAAGGTGCAGAAGTGGATAAGGCAGGAAAGCTAAGCATAACTTGGGGAGCATTAAAGAAGTTTTAGGCAATTTGCGGAAAATGCGA
>DTPJ01000117.1 GCA_011334435.1 Candidatus Poribacteria bacterium
AGCAAAATTTTACTTAACCGTAGCATATCCGAATATGTCAGGACAATAGCCCCATTCTTGAAATATGATAAGGACCCATACCTCGTTGTTGCTGATGGCAAGCTTTACTGGATAATAGATGCCTATACAGTTACTCACATGTTCCCATATTCTGATCCTATGACGGAGCAGATTACAGAAGTTTTGAGTGGCAAAAAACGAGTAAGTCAACAGCGGATATGGGGCAATTATATTAGAAATTCAATTAAAATTACAATTGATGCTTATGATGGGAATATCAATTATTACTTAATGACAAAAGAAAGAGATCAAGCAGACCCAATCGCAGAATGTTATAGAAAGATATTCCCGAATATGTTTAAGGATTATAAAGATATGCCAGCGGAATTGAAATTACATATTAGATACCCATTATCAATGTTCATGATTCAAGCGGTAAAATATGCAGCATATCACATGAACGATCCGAAGCAGTTCTATAATAAAGAGGATTTGTGGCAATTTAGCACAGAAAAAGCCCAAGATGGTGGGAGCGGAGAACAACCTGTTGAACCTTATTATGTAGTCCTTCAACTTCCGGGCAGTGATAAAGAAGAATTTATGCTTATGCTACCATATACCCCTAATAAGAAAAAGAATATGATCGCATGGATGTGTGCGAAATGCGACCCTGGCGAGGATATGAGTCTCGGTGAGTATGGCAAGATCATCGTTTATAACTTCCCCAAAGGTGAACTCGTAGATGGAACAATTCAAGTGGAGGCATATATTGATCAACATCCAAGTATGTCACAGGAATTGACTTTATGGAGTCAACGAGGATCAAAGGTTATCAGAGGCAATCTACTTGCAATTCCAATTAATCAATCAATACTTTATGTAGAGCCGATCTATCTTGAAGCAGAGTCAGCTCCAATACCTGTTCTTAGAAGAGTTGTTGTCGGTCTAAATGGCGGAAGGCTGGAATGGGGAGAAACTTTGGAAGAAGCATTATCACTATTGTTTGGCTCAGAAATTCAACCGACAGCGGAGATAGAATCTGCAAAAGGACAAGAAGCAGAAAAAGCGACACCAATTCAAAAGTTACCATCAGGTGATCTGACAAAACAAGCACTTGATCATTATAATCAAGCACAGAAATATCTACGTTCTGGTGATTGGGCTAAATTCGGCGAGGAATGGGATAAGCTGAAGCAAACTTTAGAAATGCTCCAAAAAGAGAGAAGATAACCCTGCAATGAATATAGCAAAAGTGTTTTTATGTCTGCTCGCGACTATTATATTTGCTCTGAATACAAACACGCAGGAGGTAAGCATGCTCAAAAACGGCGATTTTGAGATAGACTCTAACGGCGACGGTATGGCAGATTATTGGCAATATGCGGGTGACAGTGGGGTAGTCGCTACTTGGTCTCGTGATAAGGGATTTAGTGGAGAATATAGCCAAAAATTGATCTGCACTAACTATACTCATCTTTCGCCTGCAAGCCATGTCATGCTTTGTCAGTTAAACACGGTTCAATTAGAAAAGGGAAAATGGTATAAAATATCCTTTTCCGCAAAGCAAGAGGGGATCAAAGGTCGTGCTGTTCAAGTAGCTATATCTGATACTAAATCATGGAGTAATTGTGGTTTACAGGAATCGTTTCGTCTATCTCGCGATTGGAAGCAATTTAGCTTTGTCTTTCAAGCGACGCAGACGGTCACAGAAAACACTCGTTTGCAATTTTGGTATAATACCACTGGAACATTTTGGTTGGACGACGTCAAGTTAGAAATTTCTGAACCGATAAAAAGGGCATACACAGAAGTATTGCCGATTACTGATTCAATCAATCTTCTGCCAAACAGCAGTTTTGAATGTGGGACAAGTGGATGGGGAAGCATTACGGATACTCCTGGTTGGGGCGGAAATTTGAATCAACTCTTCGGTGAAATTGACCACTCTGATGCAAAATTCCATAAATCCAGCTTCAAAATCTACCTTGATCAGGATAATCTGCCAATATATTATTTTGACTATTTTCAACTATATAGATTGCCGATAAAAGCTCCATTGTTGGCAAATAAAGGCTGGATTGAGGTAAAAGCTGGTGAGTCTTATACTTTGTCAGCTTATATGAAGGCAGATAAAGAAAGTTTAATTGGTGTTTTATCTGTCCGTCAGGCTTTTCGTGGAAATCTGCGTAAAGAATTACAACTCACAACTGAATGGGAAAGATATTCATTCACGTTTCAGCCTCAATCTGATCAGATTTTTGTCGCTTTGGGTCTTGATCTGGAAGCGTCAAAGCAGGCAAAAGGGACAGTCTGGATTGACGGCGTCCAATTAGAGAAGAATTCCCAATCAACACAATATCAAACGAGGAATCCGATTGAAGTTGGCTTGAAAACTGATCGTTTAGGTAATCTATTTCCTTATGGCGATAAACCGATGATAACTGCGACGATCTTCAATGCAGATAAATCTAAAAACTCCATTAATTTAAAGTGGCAGATTACAGATTTTGATGATGCTGTTGTCCATGAATCAGAAGTAAAGATTGATGTCCTTCAAGAATCATCAGTGGAAATTCCGATAGATACAGGAGTTAAGAAAAAGGGCTTTTATCGCTTGCATTTAAAGGTCAATGATAAGGGTTCAGAGATCGATCGTTCATTGCGATTTGGAATTATTGAGCCTTACACAAAATCTGATAGTCTTTTTGGAATGAATCATGCTTATCCTTGGGGACATCTGCTTGATTTGAGCAAAAAGTTCGGCTTGCTTTGGTTTCGTGACTGGTCGCTAAAATGGCAGGACGTAGAGCCTGAAAAGGGAAAATTTGATTTCAAGGAGACGGATTTTCAAATAAATAGGGTATTAAAGAAAGGGCTAAACGTTTTGCCTTTATTGCCTTTTCCTTCAAGCAACTGGTCGTCAAGTGCAATGGATATTGCTATATCAGATCGTTATCCTGCCAATAGAGAGCGAATGGCTTATATGCCAAGAGATTTGGAAGAATTCGCAAACTATGTCCGAACAACAGTAGGATATTACAAAGATCGCCTGCATGTTTGGGAGATATTAAACGAGCCTATATATACTGACTATGCCTTGCCTCGTGCCAAAGACTATAAGGTAGATAACTATGTTAGATTGCTTAAAACAGCTTATCAAGCGGTCAAATCTGCCGATCCATCTGCATTAGTCATAGGAGGAATTGCAGGCGGGGCTGATACATATACGCTTGAATTTATTGAATTAGGAGGGTTACAATGGGTTGATGCCCTTAATATACATATCTATCCGGGTGTAACCGCCCCAGAAGAATATGAAAGACCTTTTAATCAATTGCGTGAAAAAATGCGAGAATCAAAGGCTGATAAACCGATATGGTTCACAGAAGGGGCATATTACGCAGATGATGATACACCTATTAGACCATATAGTTCTTGGCTTAAACCATTAGATAGCGAATTAGAAGCGTCAGAATGGCAGGTCAAGTTCAACGCTATAATATTGGCTTATGGAGTGGAGAAGATCATATATCATTCTGGGACACCGGGAAGCCTCAATAACGAAAGTCTTGATGGTATTTTCTTTGAATGGGCAGGGGCCCCAAGAAAAATGCTTATTACACAATCTGCAATGTCAAATATTATAAAACCGCCAATATCACCACTTGGTAGGCTTGATTCTCCCGATAATGTGAACGCTTATGGACTGATAAGCGATGATCATACAGTTGTTATAGCGTGGACGGAAGAAGGGACAAGTCTTGACATATCGCTTTCTGGACAATGGCAGGCGATAGACATTCAAGGAAACGAAATAAAAACGGAAAGATTGACATTAACGGAACGACCTATATATTTCGTGTCAAAGGAAATAGTAAAGAAATTTCCTTTTTGATGTAGATGTGTTTAAATTAGGAAACATCATAATCACATAAAAATACAAAAATAGCCCAAATTTCTGAGCTTAATTATAAATGATAAGCAAAAAGTTTGGGCTATTAATTGCTAATAAATTATTTTGAACCTTGGGATTGCTTGAATTGCTCGTATTTTTGAACTTCATCTTCTAATTCTTGGAACGCCTGTGATGCCCTAAAACGCGTATACATATTCTTGTTTTCTTTTATTTTTTCTAACAATGAGGCATTCATTGTCCCTATTGGAAGTTCCATCAAGGCATAAGTGCGGAACGATTTTGTTCCTTCTTTATATATCTTTTTTTCTTTGCAATTTGACCCGCTAAGCACTTCGTCTGCAATTGACTTTGAGACAGTGGACACCGTAGATAGAAATTCTGCGCTTTCTTCGTCTCCTCCTGTTTCTTCTTGGTATCTTTTCATCATATTTGTAACCCTCACTGCTACTTGTCTGGCAAGTTCATCTCTTCCAACTTGCATCGCCTGCTCAACTGAAAGCCCCATATCCGTTGCTTTAAAGGTCGCAGGGGCATATAGATAATTTGGGTCTGATGGTGGCTTAGCATACCAATCAGGGACTTGGACTTCCATACCTTCTGGTGTATTTGCAGGGCTTACAACAGGTTGAACAGCAGGAGTTTTTTCCTTACCTCCACATCCTAAAAAAATAATTGATATTAATGCTATAATAGAAACTAAAATAAATGCTGTTTTTTTCATAAAATCCTCCTGTTCTACCTCGCAAAAGCGAAATTTTTTGAGTAGTTTAGCTTTTAGAAAACCAATTTTTGATACTCTCATAATAACATAATGAAGTATAAATGTCAATTATATTTTCTTCTGACCGTGTATCAACTAAAGACATGAATAAGATATTTATACACTGAGAATCCTGAAAACTAGTTAAATCCAATTATCATAAGGATTAGAAAGCCATATAAAAATGAAAATGCTCCACATTTGTCATTCCCGTGAAAACGGGAATCCAGAAAAAT
>DTPJ01000118.1 GCA_011334435.1 Candidatus Poribacteria bacterium
GATATTACCAGATAATTTATTATAACTTTTCTCAACTCAATTGCGTTATCAGTTTAGTAGATTATTTACAAAATCCCTCTAAATCTACCTTTTCCAAAGGGAATATTGCTGTCATTCCTGCGGAAGCAGGAATCCATTTGTGATTTTTCTTTTCCAAAGGGAGACTTTTTAAGGCTTTTTCCATTGTGATCAATCTCAATCTTTTTTGCCTATCATCTTTTTCCATTGCCAAACGAAATATTGATAATTTTCCCAAGATACATCAGCAGGGATCAGATGATCTGGAAATGGAACATATCGTCCTAATTTAGTTATCGATTTGACCCTCTCTATCTCTGCATCTATTGCGGACTTATCCTTTGCCATAGCGCGCTTATCCATACCACCAAACGCGATAAGATCGGGATGTTTTTTTAATAGATACGAAATATCATTGCCAGCTTGAACTTCATAAGGCAATATCACATTCACCCCTGCTTCCAAAAATAGCCCCGTAAGCTCGTGCATATAACCATCGCTATCAACTGAGATCATCTTAATTCCGTGCTTATGGGCAAGATCAGTCAACTTTTTGTAATAAGGTGTCATAAATTGACGAAACATCTTGGGAGAGATCAACGAACCTTGTTTCCCTGCCATATCTTCCCAAAAAGCAATATGATCAACCCTCGTTTCCTCAAATATCCTGCTCCAAAGTTTAAACCAAAGATTAAATAAGGTCTCATTGATGTCTTGTATGAGTTCTGGTTCTAATGCACAGGCGATTAAATATGCCTCTGCCCCCATCATAGTTCTAGCTCCACCTAAAAAACCATAAGGATAAACCCCAACAGTCACAAGTGCCTCTGAATTTTTCAAGTTTTTAGCTATTTCGTCCCAGTTCGCTGGAAATCGCTCAGGTGAATCGGGATTAAATCGCCATTTGTGTTCTTCCCATGTTTTCCAATCTTTTACGGGATAATCTAAGAATTGTGGCATAGTAGTTGAACCTTTTCTGTCCCTTTTTACTACACCATGTGCATCTCTGAAAACGACAGTCTCGCCCTCATCTGCGATTATCTCTTCTTTTACCGGCGGACAAATACCACTATTAACAGGAACGCCTACCTGATAAGGATCAAAATTAAATAAAGCATACCAATCATTATCATTTTGCATTCCCTCTGATTTCCAACGTCTATGGGCATCTCCCCACGGACCCCATTGAATCACAAACGGGAGTCTATCAGCTTTTTCGCCTGTTATGCAAGCCAAGAAACGTTCTCTTGATGTCATCAAATTGTCTCCTTATCATTTCCATTTGTTGTCAAAATATCCGCATTCTAAAATGCCTCCCAAGCCTTTTGATAGAGTATCAAGACCGTAAACAACATAGTCAGGACATACCGCACCAGACGTGAAATAGTTAGCTTGATAGTTCATTCGTATAGCTTTAACGGTTGTATTTCCGATAACTCCGATTAAGTTATTATCTGATTCCAGTCGTGGATAAAGGAAAAATGTTCCTAAATCTCCCTGAAATACCTTTTCCCTTACCTTAATCTCATTTCGGCTCACTTGAATTGGACAATTTTTTAAGAGTTTATTAAATGCTGAGTTAGTATCTGCATTGCCATATAGGATTATATTCCTTCCTACAAACTTATCCGGATCAAAGTCTTTGTCAGAAATAATTGTCACTGTTCCATTGCCACGATACCACCAAATCTGAGAATCATAACGGATTTTAGCGATCATAGCTCTATTTTCCTCGTCAGTGCCGTTTGTTCCATATACCCAAACCATCTGTTTGTCAAAAGCTAATTTAAAAGGACCACTCCGATAGGGCGATTTTATCATTGGAGATGGAGTATCTATAATAACCCAACCCTTATCTTGTGCTTTCATAAGATAGACTGGTTTGTCTGTGAACACTGAAATTGATGTCTCATCTATAAGAATTTGTGCGTTATTTTGAGACAGGATTTTGTTTAGATCAAGGCATAGTATCCCTATGTTGTCTGTTGAGATTTTAACCGTTCCTGTCCTAGGTTCTGCATCAGCAGTGACTGAACTCATATCAGAAGGGCGAATTTGCGAGTAAACAGTCAGCCAAGCATAAGAGGAAGAGATCGCTTGATTGGGTGTTTTAAATTTTATGGAAAGTGGATATAACACTCGGACATGACGACGGAAAAACTCAAATAACGGCGTCCAATCCACACACTCGGCACCCGGAGTAGAGCCATCATCCCACCAATGCCCTGCGCCCGGCTGTTCATGGTAGATGAAATCCTTGTGAAATTTTGCAAGTTCGGCAACCATTGTCCTTGATTGAGTGACAGGCACATTATCGTCCTTTTCGCCATGGATAACATATATAGGCAAATTAGTATAATTCTCAACTAATTTCAGAGTGTCGTTTTCCAAATCTGCAAGCCTAAATGGCAAAAGTTCATCGCCGATTTCAGGAGAAGGACCTCTACGACCGTAAACGGTGAATGAAACCCACCCTGCTGATGGACCAATTGCAGAAAACATTGATGGATAAAGAACCCCTAAATACCATGTCCCATGTCCGCCCATGGAATGACCAGTTAAATATATACGTTCAGGATCAATTCTATGGTTAGCAAGGAATAAATTTAATGTTTCAAGCGCATCCATACGCCCCCATTCCTGCCAATCAAATCCATAGGGACGACGATTAGTAGGTGCTACAATGAAACCATCGGATTTCTGAGAGTAGGCGCCAATTTGACCTGTGGCTTCCACTGCGGCACCATGCAGGGTAAAATACACAGAATATGATTTATTTGGATCATAATTGCTTGGCGGTAAAACATGGTAATATTGGACAGAACCATCTATCCCTGACCGTTTTGTCACTTTATACGATTGCCCAAATTTGCGGATAGCCATTGTAAGATTAACTGTTTGGCTTGTCTTTCCATAACTTAACGATATTGTTAATTTATATGATCCGTTTTCATCAAGTTCATCTGTGTATGGCTGACGCAATTGCTTTAATTGAAATGCAGGTTTTGCTAAACCATAAGGGATCAAATTGACAGCTTCTGATTTGACCTTTTTGAATATTCTATCATCGCCGACGTCAAGTTTAACATCTTTGAGAGTTTTATCAGTATGATTTAAGATTACAACCGCTCCAAAGCTGTCAAGTAAAGCATCTTCTCTCATGTCTGGAAGTATTGGATCATAGGGACTGATAGAACATTGATCACTTGTTGGAGTTAGCTGAATTTTAAATCCGCCCGATCTTGTAGGTTTGACTATAAAGCGGTTAAGCCCTTTCTTCAATGGAATAGGAATTCGCAGGATACCGTTGGAATAATAATCGCCTGCAAATCGTTCACCATTGACAAATAGATATTGAAATCCATTCCCTTCAAGGATCACTGTCATATCTTCTTTTGACTCATATTCGCCATAAGCCCAACCGTTTCTGAAAAAATTATGTTTGACAACTCCATTTTCATCTGCTGTGACAGTATCTTTCCAATCCGGAGTAAAATCTGGGTCTTCTGTCAATTTTAGCAATACCTCATTTGTCTCAAGTATTGTTCTGGAAAATCCCCCTCTGACTTCACTCTCAGCGACTTTCCAAATAATAGAATTAGCAGGCAAAGCCTGCACTTGCGAAATAGTCAAGGTGATGATGGTTAGAACAGTTATCATTAGTCTTCCCCTAATATTTGACCACTTATTTTGATTTAGAACACACTTCTACACCATAATCATAAGCGGTTTGCATAAAGGCTTCTATGTTCTCACAAGGCACATCAGTATGTATAGCATTTGATAATGAAAATATCATTCCTCCGCCAGGTTGAAGGAATGTATCTATCAATTCTTTTGTGCCTTTTACGACTTCCTCTTTTGAACAGTGAGGAAGCAAATGTTGGACATCAATCCCCGGCATAAATGTAATACGCCCACCAAAAGCCTTAACGGTTGCTTTCGCATCCATTGCATAAGGCTGAATAGGATGGATAACGTCCAAACCTATTTCAATTAAATCTTCCATTATTGAGGTCACATTTCCGCAAGTATGAAGCCAGAATTGCATATTATATGAATGTGCTTCCTCTATTAATGCAGCGTAGGCAGGCTTAATGAATTTTCTGAACACCTCTGGACTGAAAAACAATGACTCTTGAGTCCCCATGTCATCGCTTGTATAAATAGCGTCAACTTTTGCTGTGCCATAGCCTTTTATGACTTTCAGATGGAAATCACGGACTGCATTCGTTAGTCGCATAACTTTTTCTGGTTCTAGCAGGAAATCAGCGAGTAAATCCTGCATACCGCGGATAGTCCAAAGCCTTTCATAGAAGCAGAAAAAATTCATTCCAACGACAAAAGCATCTGGGTTATTTTTTCTTGCTTGTATCGCTCCATCAAAGAAGTCTGGAATTATCGGATCGGGCATTTTTTCAATATATTCATCTAAATAATCCCATTTGC
The DNA here is from genome assembly GCA_011334435.1 of Candidatus Poribacteria bacterium. Lineage (GTDB taxonomy): Bacteria > Poribacteria > DTPJ01 > DTPJ01 > DTPJ01 > DTPJ01. The sequence goes on from DTPJ01000118.1 coordinate 4,468, forward strand.
TCAAAAATCTTCGCGAATCTATACCTTTGGCAGTCTCATCTTCATCTGGTTTATCCCTTATCGCCCAACGATATTCTGGATAATCGGGTGGAGATTCCCAACCGCCAGGCGCTCTAAAACCTACTTGCAGAAAATCCTCTGGAATGGTATTGACAAAGTTACGAAGCCTATCGCCATAGGCATCATAACAATCTCCGCCAATCCACATTCTAATCATTAATGGAACTCTTCGGCATCCTTTTCGTTCAAGTGCCGATCTTACTTCATCTCTTTTCAGTGCATCTGGGTGCATATTTATCCTTTCATGTAAGACTTACAAATCCTTTATAAAACAGAATCTAATTTATTCCAGAATAAGTTTTAACTTTGAAATAAATCAGCCACAAATTGACACAGATATAACATAGAAAATCATCTGTGAAATTCTGTGTTTAATCAGTGGCTA
>DTPJ01000386.1 GCA_011334435.1 Candidatus Poribacteria bacterium
AAGGGGGAAACTAAAAGCCATTTTTTCAAAGAGGGGATTCCTAAAAGTCTCCCTTTGGAAAAGGGAGATTTAGAGGGATTTCCCTAGATAATTTAATTAGATAATAAATTGTCCGAACTCATGCCCGATCTTCAGACATAAGATTGAACGTTTAGTTGACTCATTATATCATATATGAACTTACAATATTAAGGGAGGCTAATCATATATGGTGGTTATGCGAAGGGCTTATGAGGCGGATTTTGTATTTAAGGCAAGAGATTATGCTGAGGAACTTAGAGTCCTTAGATTCAACGGAACAGAAGGCATATCCGAACCATTCTCATATAAAATCAAACTCGCAGCTGAAGATGCAAATATAGATTTTAAGGCTATCATTGGAAAACCTGCATATTTATCCATTATGGGAGAGACAGGCGAAAGATATGTAAATGGCATAATAAACAGGTTTGCACAGGGTGTAACTGGTGATCGTTGGACAATCTATCATGCCGAGGTTGTGCCTTTAATATGGATTTTGTCTATGAGACATGATAGTAGAATTTTCCAAGATATGAATGTCCAAGAGATAATAACCGCTGTTTTAAAAGATGCTGGAATTCCATCTGATTATTACTCGTTTAAGCTTCAAGGGACACATCCTAAGCGGGAGTATTGCGTCCAATATAGGGAATCAGATTTGAATTTCATCTCTCGCCTTATGGAAGAGGAGGGCATATTTTACTTTTTCGATCATCAAGAAGACATTCACGTTATGACAATTGCTGATAATGAAAGTGTCCATAGTTCCATTAAACCACCTGATATTGTGTTTAACGAACAATCTGGTATGGTTGAGGAACAAGAGTTCATATATAACTTTCGTTTTTCTCAGCAAATGCGACCCAGTGCATATTATCTTCGTGATTATAACTTCAAACAGCCTTCTTTGGGCGATATTTTAGCTATGTCAAATGTAGATGATGTCTTGGAAGAAGAAGTGAACTTATGGGTATATGATTATCCCGGAAAATATCAAGATGAAGACATCGGATCAACTTTTTCATCAATAAGGGTAGAGGAAATAAGAGCTAATCAAAGGATCGGAATTGGAAATAGTACTTGTAGAAGGTTTTTGCCCGGTTATAAATTTAAGATGAACTCACATCCTCGTGATGACTTCAATCGGGAATACATTATAACTCGCCTTAATACATCTGCCTCACAGCCATTAGGAGAGGGTGAAGCAGGGGGAGGATTAAGTTTTAGCAATGAATTTGAATGTATTCCATCATCGGTAACGTATCGTCCACCGAGAAGGGCATATAAGCCTATAATTGATGGTGTCCAAACTGCAATCGTCGTTGGACCAGAGGGCGAAGAGATTTATACAGATGAATATGGACGGGTAAAAGTCAAGTTTTATTGGAGTCGCGGTGAATATCAAATTCAAAAAGAAGAGGAGTCCTCTTGCTGGATGAGAGTTAGCCAATTATGGGCAGGTGAGTCCTGGGGAGCGATGTATATCCCACGTGTTGGTCAAGAAGTCATCGTATCTTTTGAAGAGGGAGACCCAGATAGACCAATCATAACAGGTAGAGTCTATAATGGCAATAATATGCCTCCATATTTATTGCCAGACGATAAAACTAAAAGCACTATAAAATCCAATAGCTCTCCGGGCGGTAAAGGATTTAACGAGATAAGATTTGAGGATTATAAAGGTAAAGAAGAAATCTATATACATGCCCAAAAAGATATGAACGAAGTCATCAACAATAATATGAGTACAAGCGTTGGAAATGATCAATCACTTTCAGTTGGGCATAATAGAACAAAAAAGATCGGTAATGATGAGACAAATACAATCCAAAATAACCGAACCACTGAAATTGTTGGCGGTGATGATAAACTAACCGTTACATCAGGCAATCGTATAATTGTTATAGAAAAAGACCATAGCCTTAAAATAAACATGGGCAGTAATATTATTGAAATAACAACAGGTGATGATATACTTAGCGTTAAAACTGGCAATAGAAGTGCGACCATCAAAGGTAATGATGAACTTACGGTAACAGATGGAAATCGATCAATATCTATTGCAACAGGCAATGACTCGCTGAAAGTTTCATCTGGAAGCAAATCGGATGATATTAAAGGTCCCTATGACATAAATGTTTCATCAGATCATTTTAAGGTCAAGTGTGGAGGAGGTTCAATTGAGATTAGCCAAGATGGCATGATCCAGATCAAAGGGACAGATATTCTCATTCAAGGAAGCAAAGATGTTAAGATCAAGGGATTGAATATTGAATCGTCAGCGGATATATCTAACAATACCAATGGTGCAATGGTGTCATCCGAGGCATCAGCAATAAATACCATAAAGGGCGGAATGGTAATGCTTAACCCGTAAAATCTAATGCTGATTTTTATAATTTTATGTGAATTTTTATGAAAGTAAATAATAAATTAAAGTTTAAAAAATCCTTGACAAAGATATTTTTTTATTATATAATATAATTGCAAATGAAAATCATTTTCAATAAGAGGGAATTTATATGCCAAGAAGATGTGGAAAAGGTCCTCCTTGGTGTCATGATTGGTTTCAAGAGAGATTGATAAATGGTGGTTATAGAGTTACCATGCCAAGACAGGTAGTTCTTGATGCTCTAATCAATGACTCGGGACATCCAAGCGCTGAGGACATATACGTTAAAATCCATAATACACACCCTGAGATAGGTTTAACAACTGTATATCGCACTTTGGAGTTGCTTGTTCAGATGGGCGTTGTCTCTAAATTTGACTTTGGCGATGGCAGGTCAAGATATGAGATATCTGAAAGCCTAAAAAACACGAAACATCATCATCATTTAATCTGCACAAATTGCAAAAGAATTATAGATTATACAGATTTTATTAATGAGGAATTGGAGCTTTTGAGAAGGACAGAAAAAGGGCTTTCAGAAAAGTTCAACTTCACAATTACAGGTCACGAAATCCAATTCTATGGGCTGTGCGATAAATGTAGCAAAAGGTAACCTTTAATAGACTACAGGAAAGAAATTTTCTGTGGTTTTTATTTTGGGTTATTATTGAAAATGGTTTTCATTAGCGATTAAATGGAGTTTTTATAATGTCAAACAAAAGTGAAGACACAGGAAGGCACGAAGGTCGCGAAGATAGCTTATGGAGGGTATATTTTCCTTGACCTTCGTGTCCCTGTGATTTCTAAAAAGGAGGTATTTATTATGCCGTTCGGAGATGGAACTGGTCCAATGGGAATGGGACCAATGACTGGTAGAGGAATGGGTTATTGTGCTGGTTTTCCAACACCTGGCTATATGAATCCCGGATTTGGGAGAGGTTGGTTTGGTTTTGGAAGAGGACGTGGCAGAGGTTGGAGACATTGGTATTATGCAACAGGCATGCCCGGCTGGATGAGAGCTGGTTATGGATTGCCTGCCTATGGTATGGGTGTCCCGCCTGTGTATCCACCGTATCCTCCTCAAGCACCTACACCAGAAGCAGAGGTCGCTATGTTGAAAAATCAAGCTGAGTTCTTTAAAAAGCAATTGGACGAGATACAAAGACGTATTGATGAATTAGAAAGCAATAAAGCCTAATAGCGAATTATGCAAGATGGGGCTTGGGCTTGCCCCATCAATCTTTAAATTGGAGGAAAATTTATGCGAGTAGCTATATCAACCGATGGAAATTTCGTAGCAGAACACTTTGGAAGATGTCCGAGTTATACTATTATAGATATTGATGATAATAAAATTGTGGAAACGAGAGTCGTTAATAATCCCGGTCACATGCCCGGAGCTATCCCTCAAATGATGAATCAGTTAGGTGTGGATGTTATGATCGCAGGGGGAATGGGTCCAAGAGCTATAAACTTTTTCCAAGAATATGGAATACAGACCATTGTCGGAATACAGGGCGATATTGATGATGTAATAGAAAAGCTTTTATCTGGAGAATTGGAAGGCGGAGAAAGCCTTTGTAGTCCTGGTGCTGGAAAAGGTCATGGCGTAGAAAAAATCGGTTGCGATCATCAAGGGGATTCTGAACACAAACATTAGAGGTTGTATATGATTATATCAGTAGCAAGCGGAAAAGGCGGAACTGGCAAGACAACAATTGCCACTAACCTTGCCTTATCAATACGAGGTGCTGTTCAATTATTGGACTGCGACGTTGAAGAACCTAACGCCCATATATTTATGAACCCAGTTATAAAGAAAAGAATATCGGCAGTTGTTCCAATACCAGAAGTTGATGAGTCAAAATGCACCTATTGTGGAAAATGCCAGAGAATATGTGCCTATAATGCTATCGCAGTATTGCCAAAAACAGATGACAGAGACGGTAGCGTATTAATATTTCCCCATCTATGCCATAGTTGCGGTGCGTGTAGCATTTTATGTCCTGAAAATGCTATTTATGAGGTTGAAAAAGAGATAGGCATAATAGAAATAGGCGATTGCAGGGATGTGCAATTTGTCCATGGGAGGCTTAATATAGGGGAAATTATGTCGCCATCTTTGATTAGAAAGGTTAAATTATATATTAATCCTATAAGAACAACCATAATTGATGCTCCTCCGGGGACATCTTGTCCTATGATCGCCTCTGTTTATGGCAGTGATTTCTGTATATTGGTAACAGAACCGACCCCGTTTGGATTGAATGACCTATTATTAGCGGTAGAAGTCCTAAATAAGATGAAGATACCTTATGGAGTAGTTATCAATCGCTCTGACATAGGCGATGATGAAGTTGACCGATATTGCAAAGAGAATAATATACCTATACTTATGAGGATACCTTTTGATAGAGAGATTGCCTCTATGTATTCAATTGGAATACCGATGATCAAGCAGAAAAAGGAATATATATCAAAGTTCCAAGATATGTATAA
>DTPJ01000079.1 GCA_011334435.1 Candidatus Poribacteria bacterium
ATCCTTTGCTACTTCCTGACCAGCCAATTCCGTCTGATCATACATTCCGTTTGCAATAACCCATTTGCCCGATATGACCTTCCAACCCTTGGCGCTATTGTTTTCACCAATTAGCTTTGAATCAGAAAAATCATATTCAAAAGCATAAGCAGAGACTACAAGAACAAGGCATAACAAAGTTAGAAAAATTGATTTTGTCTTCATTAAAAACCTCCTTAGCATAAAGCCTGCTAATTTGAACTTTTACAAACGAACCCCACGGACAAATTTTACTAACCCCTATAATTCAAGGCTTTTTAGCAGGAAATGAAAGATATTTCAGAGGTAAATTATTATTTCTGCAAAAGTATAGGGTTACAGTAAGTAGTATTATTTATTTCCTGATAAAACTTTTCTCTTTATTATCGCTATTCCAACGGATGCTTTCTATTTTTCATTGGGAATTGAACTCTTTGACCTGTAAGTTGTGACTCATAGGCTCCCAATATCATTTCTAATGCACAAACCGCATCATAGGCACTAGAGATCGGCTTCCTATCGTTTTCTATTGCGTCAATGAGATCAATTATCGCTAACTGGTTTCCACCGAATAGGGGAGTATCGTCAATTTTAAGAGGCTCCCATTTTTGAGACATATCATAAGGGGCATAGACAGGATATGGATAGATCGCCATGTTATTAGCGGCACCGCCTCTTATTGAGATCATGCCTTTGCTTCCGACAATGTCCATACCATATCGTTTATCGCTTCCAACCTGATCTTTTCTTGAGTCAAAAAATCCTGCAACTCCGCTCTTGAATGAGAAATAGCTATTTATACAGTCACCAGCGACTAATCCTACGGGTTCAGTGCCTTCTCTTGCATCAGCCTTTGTTATATCACGACCTTGAACAGTAACATGGGCAAACATCCAATCAACATCACCAGCGAAAAACCTCATCATATTGAAAAGATGTGTGCCAAGAACGATCATATCTTCGCCCCCACCTCTACTGTCCTGTTTACCGTGACCGTATATAGCTTGCACAGTTCCAATACGCCCTTCATCTAACATACGTTTTACCGCTTGTATGCCGGGAAGATAAACGCCTTGATGGGCAACAGCGACTTTCAATCCTGTTTTGTCAGCATATTGGACGATTTTATCGCCATCTTCAAGGCTTTTGGTCATAGGTTTCTCACAATAGACATGACAGCCATGCTCTAAACATGCAAGCACCATGTCAAGATGCTGATCAACCCATCTTGGACAAACACTGACAATGTCTAACTTCTCTTTATCAAGCATTTCTCTATAATCTGAATATGCGACTTTTGCTTGTGTTTCCTGTTTAGCTTTTTCTCGTCCTATTTCATCATGGTCAGCAACTGCGATAAACTCTACGTTTTTAAGCCCCTTATATGCGGTATGAAGTCCATGCCCATAATTGCCTTTGCCTGTTGCCCCGATGGCGCCAGCCCTATAAATCTTATTAGACATGATGCACACCTTCTTTGATTATGAGGATTGGTTTGATGCCTTATAAGCAGATACAATTTTTGCACTTATATCTGGCGGAACTTCCTCGTAATGAGAGAATTCCATAGTAAATGAGCCTCTGTCACTTGTTATTGATCTGAGATCAACGGAGTATCTATACATTTCTGCAAGTGGGACAAGAGCCCTTATTACTTGTCTTCCGTTGCTCGGTGTAACACCAGCAATTCTCCCTCTTCTGCCATTTAAGTCGCTCATAATTTCGCCCATATATTCATCGGGTATAGTCACCTCAACATTCATAATAGGCTCCATAATGAACGGATTAGCAGCCTCCATAGCTTTCTTGAATGCCATAGAAGCGGCGATCTTAAATGCCATTTCTGACGAGTCAACTTCATGATATGACCCATCATAAAGCGTTACCCTAATGTCAACGACTGGAGAACCAGAGAGAACTCCTTCTTGTATTGCTTCAAGAAGACCTTTTTCTACTGCGGGAATATATTGTCTTGGCACAACTCCGCCAACTATTGCGTCAACGAACTCAAATCCCTTTCCACGCTCCAATGGTTCCAGTTTCAGCCATACATCGCCATATTGTCCACGTCCACCAGTCTGTTTCTTATATTTTCCCTGTTGTTGACTGGTTGATCTTATAGTTTCTCTGTATGGGATCTTTGGTTGCGCAAGGTTTGCACCGACATTAAATCGCTTTTGAATTTTTGAAAGGATAACGTTAATATGTAATTCACCCATTCCTGATATAATAGTTTCTTTTGTCTCTACTTCTCTTTTGACTACAAATGTCGGATCTTCTTCGGACATCCTCGTTAATATTGTGCTGAGCTTTTCATCATCGCCTTGTGTTTTAGGTGTTACTGCCATAGATATTATCGGCTTTGGAAAATCTATCGGCTTTAAGATGAGTTTATTACTTGGATCGCATAATGTGTCGTTTGTGCCAGTTTCGCTTAGTTTCATAACTGATCCGAAATCGCCTGCGGTTACTTTATCAGTATCAATAAACTTTTTACCATGAACCAAAGAGACTTTGCCGATACGTTCCTCGCGACCTTTTGTTGAATTGAAAACATAAGAGTCTGATTTTAGTGTCCCTGAGTATACCCTAAAGAAATTGACTTTACCAGCATAAGGGTCTGTTATTGTCTTGAATACAAACGCTGCAAGTGTCCCATTTGGATCGGCGTTAAGTTCAATTTCTTCGTCACTGTCGGCTTTTTTGGCGATGATCGGTTGTAGATCAACTGGCGATGGCAGGTATGGGATCATATCAAGTAATAATTGCGGTCCTGAGTTGCCAGTTGCAGAACCGAAGAAGACAGGCACAAAACGGTTTTCTGTGATGCCTTTTTTCAAACCAGTTGTTATTTCCTCATCTGATAACTCCTGTCCATCAAGATATTTTTCAAGAAGTTCATCATCGGTTTCTGCTACTACGTCAACTAATCGCTCTCTGAACGAATCAATTTGATCTTGCATATCTGCGGGAATGCTTATTTCCTGAAGTTTTTTCCCGCCATCACCTTTCGCATAAGCCTTCATCTTTACAAGGTCAACTAATCCAGAAAAAGACGTTCCGATCCCTATCGGCAGATTTAGGGGAACTATTTTACTGCCAAGTGATTCTAATGATGAGAGAGTGTCCTCAAACTTGGCATTTTCTCTTTCAACCTTGTTTACGAATATAATTCTTGGTCTATTATAATCATCTGCCCTAAACCATGCTTTTTCTGTTCCAGCTTCAACTCCCATAGAGGCATCTACGACAAATATAACAACGTCAACTACTCGTAGAGTGCTTTCCTGTTCTCCTCTAAAATCACTGTATCCTGGCGTATCAATGATGTTTATCTTGTGACCGTTATACTCACATATACATAGAGAAGAATTAATGCTGGTCTTTCGCTGGATCTCCTCGTCATCGTAATCTGATACTGTCGTTCCGTCATCAACCTTTCCCAATTTATCAGTGGCGCCAGCACAAAATAATAATGCTTCTGTTAATGATGTTTTTCCGGCACGAGCATGTGAAACTATGCCTATGTTTCTAATCTTATCTGGTCCGTATTCCTTCATTTCATATTCTCCTTGACTACTGATTTAGATATAAGTTATTAGTAAATGGCATATATTAAGTAATAATTAGCAGTTAGAAAAAACTATTAGAAGATAAAAGATTATAAACTACTGGATTATTATAGCCACAAACTAACAACTACCTTCAACAGATTGAGTATACACAAATATTGCCAGAAAGTCAATCCCTAACTTGATATCAAGATTATTCTGTCTTTATTTTTTACGTTATATATGTTATATAATATTGATTTCCATAATTTATTGAATATAAGATATTGAATATAAGACAAAATTTTATGCTATGTTTATTAACTGAATTATTTTATAAAAAATAAGGATAGCACAGGCAAAATGTATAAAATCTTACATATATTATTAATCTTTTCAATAGTTTTTTCTATATCTGTTTTCGCTGATAATAGTATTCAGCATAATGTCGGAAAAGTTCAAATGGATATATCCGATTGGGGGGCGCTTTGTAAAATAGAGGATAGCCCACAAGGCACATTGATCTATCCAAACTTCATATATAACCGTAAAGCTTATCTTGATCCGTTCTCCGACATCTGGGTTGGCGATGCTCAGGGACATGTCGCATCTGCTTTTGATTATATAGGTGGAGATTCTCCTGTCATAGGAGAATGGATCGCAAATGCGAGTTCTGGCATAATCACTAACATTCCCGACAGCCTAAATGCAAGCCAATCAACACATGCACAAATCATTCCGAATCGCTATGGAATTTTTCCGTATAACATAACTCTTGATCAATATACTTATGCTTGGGATTCTATAAACTATCCATCAGACGATGATTATATAATGATGAAATTAGTTCTGACCAATCGCAGTAATAAAGAATTAAAAGATATATTCATAGCAATTCAAACCAATTGGGATGTTGATTATGACGATTGGGAAGATGATCTGATGGATTGGGACTCCGATCGCCATGTCGGATTTGCCTATGATTACAACGGATCAGACAATACCGTTGTTGGATTAGCATTGATAAGCGGGAAATTTGCTTCTCATAATATCGTTAATTTAAGTGATTGGACTTTTACAGATGTAGAAAGATCAAAATTGATGAGCAACAGTGAGATTGATAACTTAGCAAAAATAGGAAAAAGACCTTCTAATTACCTAAATGTTATTTCTTCGGGACCGTATAACATATCCCCAAACGGATCAGTGAACGTCCTTTATGCTTTTGTCGCAGGTCAAAATTTGGACGAATTCCGTTCTAATGTAGATTCCGCGATCAATAGGGCAATCATGCCATCAAAATTAGTTGCTACACCTGATAGTCAGTCTGTAA
>DTPJ01000494.1 GCA_011334435.1 Candidatus Poribacteria bacterium
AAGCCTAAATTCTGCCAACAAAGTATAAGTCACAGGCAAAAAGAACAATGTCAGTAAAGTAGAGACGCTTAATCCGCCGATAACAGCCCTTGCAAGCGGAAAACTTGTTTCTGCTCCTGAACCAAAACCAAGTGCTAATGGGAGCATACCAAATACCGTTGTCAATGTTGTCATCAATATAGGACGAAGTCTTGTCCTTGCTCCTTTAATTGTCGCCTCTCTTAGATCTAAACCTCTCATACGTAATTGATTCACATAGTCAATCATAACGATCCCGTTATTGACAACTATGCCTGCAAGAACTATAAGTCCAATAAAAGCGGTTAAGCTAAAAATCGTCCCTGTAAGTAAAAACAGCCACGAGACACCAATTATTCCAAGCGGAAATGTAAACATGATAATAAATGGTGTTAAGAACGATTCATAAAGCGAAGCCATAACAGCATAGACAAGGAATACAGCACCAATCAAAGCTAAACCTAACCATCTGAACGATTCCGCCATATCGCTTGCCGATCCGCCAATTGACACTGTAAATCCCGGTGGAAGTGGCATATTTTTTAATCCCGCTTGAATATCCCTGTTTACACTTCCCATATCTCTGCCTTTGACCCTTCCAGTTATGGTTACTATACGCTCTTGATTTTTCCTATCTATCGTAACCGACCCTTGTGCAGGGACGATTGATGCGACATTTCTCAGTGCAACCTGTGTCATCATAGGAGAAGCGATCGGTATATTATATACGTCGTCACGGGTAGCTCTGTCTGTCTTTTTCTCTCTGATGACAATATCATATTCATCGCTACCTTCTCGGAATTTGCTTACAGTTGTCCCTAAAACACTGGTTTGAACTGTGCTTCCGATATTGGCAACATTCAGTCCAAGTGCATAAGCTTTATCTCTATCTACTATGATATGAAGCTCTGGACTTGTCTCTGATAAGCTTGTCTGGACATCAATCGCACCGCTGACATTCTCAACCATTTTCTTGATCCTGTCCGCTAAGTCTTTGGCTATTGTCCTATCGTAACCATAAACTTCAACATTTATTGGTAATCCGCCAAAACCAAGCGTTGACGCTATTGCTTCTGAATTTATTGTTCTTAAACCGGGAAGGCTTAACAACCTTTTTCTCACTTCATTTTCAATATCCTGTTGAGAACGCTCACGTTTATTCAGCTTTTTCAGATGAGCCCTTATAGAAATGGAATTTGATCCTCCGCCAGAGAATATCGCCGCTATGCCTTCTCCCGAGCCGACGGATATATAAGTATTATCTATATCGTTTCCGCCAACCTCTCGTATGATCTTTTCTGCCTGCATCGCGAGACTTTCAGTAATATCAAGTTTAGTGCCAGGCTGTGTCTCAAGGCTAAATCGTATCTCGCCTTCATCAAACTGCGGTGTAAATTCTGTCCCTATGATCCTAAATGGCCATATAAAAGATACACTCACAAGGAACAATATAATAACCGAAATAACTATAAACTTTTTGTGGCTTAAAGCCCAGTTCAAACGTTTTTGATATGCTTCATCTAATTTTTCCCTGAATGACTTCAATCTATCAGTTAAGTTATGTAGAAGGGGAATTTTTCTGCCTTCTGACTCCAACCTCAAGAATCTTGAACATAAAAGCGGGATAATAGTTAAAGAAACGACCAGAGATGCAGCTAACGAGAAAGTGACAGTCAAAGCTTGATCCTTAAACAGAACACCTGCAATGCCGGGAACGAATACAACAGGCAAAAAGACAGCCAAAGTCGTTAAGGTTGATGCTGTGATGGCAATTGCTACTTCTGACGCCCCGTTTCTTGCAGATTTGATCCTATCTTCTCCTTCTTCCCGATGCCGATATGTGTTTTCCAAAACAACTATGGCATTATCAACTAACATACCAATTCCAAGAGCCAGTCCTGCCATTGATATTATGTTCAAAGATACACCAGCAGCGTCCATAATAGTAAAAGTGGCTATTAATGATGTTGGAATAGCTACTGATATGATTAATACGCTTCGGACACTATAAAGGAAGAAGAATAGTATTATAATCGCTAAAAGCCCACCTTGTATAGCAGAGCTAGTTATGTTTTGCAGAGAATCCCTGATAAATTCTGAACTATCACTGACAATGTTAAATGTCAAAATACCTTCATATCTTTTTTGTAATTCTTTTATAGCTTTGGTTGCCTTAGCAGCAGTTTTAACTGTATTGGCATCTGCTTGCTTTTGAATAAAGAAAGTGACAGATGGCTTTCCGTTGATCAGAACAACGCTCTTTTTCTCCTCAAAAGTATCAACGACATCAGCAACATCTCTGACATAGATCGGTGTCCCATCTTGATAGCCGACGACAACCTTGCCGATCTGATCTACTGATGTGAATTCGCCTATAGTCCTGATCAATTTTGTCGTTCTGTCCTCGTCTATTTCCCCGCCCGGCTGAGATATATTTTCACCTCTGATAGCGTTCATAACGGACATAACAGACAAGCCATAAGCCTCAATTTTATTTTTGTCTATTTGCACCTGTATTTCACGCTTGCGACCACCGACGGTTGACACCGCTGCTACTCCATCAATCCGTTCAAGCAATGGCTCAAACTCATCTTCGGACAATTTCTGCAACTGAGGCAATGATAGCTTATCACTTGATATGCCTACAAACATTATCGGTTGTGATGTGACATCAAACTTGAATATCAAAGGATTACTAGCGTCTTTTGGCAATCTACTTCTAATCAAGTCAATTTTTTCACGAATATCGGATGAGGCAACATCCATGTTGGTTCCCCAACTGAATTTGATAATTACAACTGAGACACCTTCCTTATTCATAGATGTAACTTCTTTTACCCTTGTAATCGTGCTAACTGCACCTTCAATAGGCTGAGTGATAAGTTTCTCTATATCCTCTGACCCTACACCTGAGTATGAAGTTATAACTGTTGCTACTGGAAATGTAACGTTAGGATACAGTTCGGGATTTAATCGTCCTAATGACACTAATCCCAAACCGATCACAGCAAGAAATATCATTGTGAATGTAACTGCCCTATTTATTGACAGATCAACTATTTTCATTTGTGTTTACCTCTCCTACATCTCATTCTACACTTTCAGCTATTTTAACCTTTTCGTTATCTTTCAACAGGTTCTGTCCAGAAACGACAACTTTGTCGTTAAGCTGAACACCTGATATTATCTCCAATTTATCGCCAGACTCAATGCCTGTTTCAACATTTCGTCTGACCGCCTTATCGCCTATGACAACGTAAACATATCTTTTAATACCGCCGTTATTCCTCTCTTCCATAACTGATGAACGGTTGACGATAAGAGCGTCATTCTTTACTGATAATGGTATATTGATCTTTGCAAATGTCCCTGGTTTTAGCTTGCGATCTGAGTTATCTATGCTAATCTCCACTGACGTAGTCCTGCTTGACGGTTTAACTACTGGACTTATCAATGTCACTTGACCAACTATAGGTTCTGAAAGCGTCGCAGAAGATATAAACGCCTTAGTGCCTAATGAAATATCCCTCAAATTTGCCTCTGGAACATCTACCACTGCTTTAACGTTATTCATATTCACTATGGTAAACATCGGCATAGCTGGGTTAGCCATAGCGCCAGTGTCAAAGTTACGTTTTGATATTGTCCCGCTAATGGGAGCGGTTATAGTCGCATAGCCGAGCGCCTCTTTTGCAAGGGCAAGTGCTGTCTCTGCCTGTTTCACACCTGCCTCTGCACCTGCAATCTCTGCTTCCCAACTTTTAGCTTTCTCCAACGCCTTTGCCGCTTCATAACCAGCTTTTGCTTGATTGTAATGAGATTGTGCAAGGCTTATATCTTTTTCCCAACTTTTTGTAGCCCACAAGGAACGAGCGATAGCTAACCCTGATTCTGCGGATTTCACTTGAAGTTCCATAGCCTTTATATCCTCTTCTCTTGCGCCCTTTTCAACTAATTTTAATTGCTGTGTTGCCGCTTCGTATTGTGCCTCTGCAACTGTCGCCCTTGTTTTTGCACCTTCAAGCGTCTGTTTGCTTACCGCACCTTCTGCATATAGCTTTTCCATTCTCTCTAAATCAGATTTTGCGTTATCCATATTAGCTTTTGCCTGCTGGACAGTCGCCTCTATTTGACTTTTTTCCTCTGGTCTTGCACCATCTTTTATCTTTTTGAGATTTGCTTTTAGTGCATCTAATCCCGCTTGTGCTTGCTCTAATTGGCTTGAAACTCTTGTCTCTGCAATATCTTGGACTTGTCTTAAACTTGCCTCTGCACCTAATAAACCTGCCTCAGCTTGTGCAACCTGCGATCTTACTTTTATCTCTGATAACGCTTTGGCTTGTGCATAAGCGGTCTTTGCGGTCTCTAATGCAACCTCAGCTTGCTTTACTCTCAACGACAATTCTTTATCTTCAAGCTTTGCTAAGACCGCACCTTTGCTGACATTATTGCCAACTTCCACCATTATTTGCTCAATTCTGCCCGTAATTTTTGGAAAAACCATAACTTCTGAATCCGCAACTATATTGCCTACAAATGACAATTCGTTTTGTATTGTGCCTCGGGTAACTGATTTGACCTCAACAGGCACTGCTGGAGTCTCTTCTATTACCTTTGCCTGTGCTTTTGTCCTTATAACGATGCCTATTCTCCATATAAAAAGTCCTGCGACAATTAGCACGATTATTGTAATCAATGCTTTTTTCATCTTTTACTTTCCTCCAAATCTTTGATCTAATTTTGACGCTGTAGCTTTTTCTAATTTTGCTATGGCTATTACATAATCATTTAACGCATTAGAATAATTTGTCTGTGCTTGCGTGAAAGCCAATTCTGCATCCATAAGCTCTACCCCTGTTATCATGCCGTTTTTATATCT
>DTPJ01000189.1 GCA_011334435.1 Candidatus Poribacteria bacterium
ATCGTTAAGTGAACTTCCTTGGTCAGTTAGATATATTGAATTCAATAAATCAGAAAATAACACATTGACCTTGTCAATATCTGAATTAGATAGCCTAATAGACATAAATGCTGACTTAATAATCTTTGGAAATGACGATCAAGTTACGATCTCGTCAGCAAAATCCTTAAATTCGCAATCTGGAAGCGACTTTGTCCCTCAAAAAAGTGATCAATCTATTTTGGTTGTTTCCTCGCAACCTGATCCTCCTGATCAGAACAGAAACTCTACTTTCTATTATTCAGCTGAGGCAAAGGAAGTCTCTATATCAGTGTCAACATCAGGCAAAGCCATTACCACTTGGGGCAAAATAAAAATGAAGTAGTTGTCAAAATGTTATTCCTAAATCAATAATGCCCATATCGGTCAACTGCTTCAAGAAAAGCTTTGATATTCTCTAATGGCACTTCTGGTTCTAGGACATGCGTTGGGGCAATTATCAATCCTCCACCTTTGCCAACGGTTTCAATCATATACTTAACAGCGTTTTCTACATCTTCGGTTGTCCCAAAAGGCATGGTTGTTTGAATGCCAATAGTTCCGTCAAAAGCAAGTCTATCGCCATATTGCTTCTTTAATTTTACAGGGTCCATACACTCAGGCTGGACAGGATTTAATATCGTAACTCCTATCTCTATAAGATCAGGGATGATCGGCTCAATAAACCCGTCACTGTGATATTTTACGTGAATATCAGGCTTGTTTTCCCTTGCTGCGGAGATAACTTTGGCAAATCGTGGCTTGATCCACTTTCTCCACTCATCAGGCGACATTATCATGCGATTTTGCATACCGACGTCATCGCCTGTCCCTAACATATCTGCACCCGCTATGCCTGCTGCCCATGCACTTCTGACGCTCATCTCTGTAATCCTATCAAGCAACGCAGATGCCAAATCTTCGTTGAGAACAAAATCTGCAAGCAAATTATCCATTCCCCTAAGATACCATGCCATCTCAAATATTGATCCGATATTAGCGACTGCGATCAAGTCCTGTGCTTTAAAATTATCAGCACATTCTTTTAAAGCTTTGAGATATGGCTCATCATAAGGTGGTTCATCTGGCCATGGATATTCTTCAACTTCAATCGGATCGGTAAAATTACGCATAGGAAAAATATATTTATCAAAATGATATTTTGAACTCGGTATATGACCTATGCCCATTCCGTCTATATAAGCCCCTTCTGGAAGTTTAATATCCTCGTAATATTTTGAGAAATCGCGTTTTCTTCCTGATGGTTGATATGGCGCGCTTATTCCTGCTCCGGGGAAGGCGTGTTGATGAACTGATTCGGCAACTTTGAGATTTTCTCTAACTCTTCTATCTAAATCAGGCGTATATGATATATGATAGACAACCCATTCGGGATTATCACGGTTCATAACCGCAAGGCAATTTTCACGTCTTGTCATAGCCATTATCAATTCTCCTTTTTGAACAGATTTCTGACGAGTTCAACAGCCCCAACTGCATCTTCCGCGTATCCATCTGCACCGATACGGTCTGCATATTCTTGGGTTACAGGCGCTCCACCGATGATCACCTTGACTTTATCCCTAACGCCTGACTCAATGATCGCTTCAATAGTATCCTTCATTGATAACATATTAGTTGTGACAAGTGCAGACATTCCAACGACTTGCGCTCCACCTTCTTTTATCTCTGATACAAATTTTTCAGGCGAAACATCAAATCCAAGGTCTTTAACCTGAAATCCTGCACCTTCAAGCATTGCGGAGACGATATTTTTGCCGATGTCGTGTGTGTCTCCCTGAACAGTGCCGATAGCTATCTTGATAGATGATTTCGTATCAGATTTTGATAAAACAGGCTTTAATATAGCAAGTCCTGCCTTCATTGCCCTTGCCGAGACTATTAATCCGGGCAGATAGACCTCATAGTTTTTAAATTTCTCTCCTATAACGTCCATACCTTTGACAAGACCATCGTTTAATATAGTTAAAGCGTCAATACCTTCATCAAGTGCTTTTTTTACCAAATCTTGCACTTTATCAGCATGACCGCTTACGACATTTTCAGAGATCGCCGATAAATCCGCCATAAAAACCTCCTTATAGATCGTCAAGCTTGTATCTCACCATTTACATTGACATTGCTAACGATATTTTGTGATTTAGATTTTCTTGGAGATCGCTCCCTAATATTTGAACAGCATAATCAATTCTCATATTAACATTGGAAATTGGGATTCTGATGCTTGCACCGAGATTAACTGAATTGCTTGACTGCTCAACTTTTTTCATATTATAACCCGCTCTTATCCCAACTGTTTGGTTAGCAAACCACATTTCAATGCCTGCCCTAAGTTTTGTTGCGTTGACTTCTCTCTCTTTCCTTGTTCCACCTTCTAATGATATTATAGCTGTCTCCAAAACCTCTCTTAACGCTGGCTGTTGGGCGTTCTTCGCTATTGCAGAGAGTTTATATGCAAGTCCAAATTTAAGGTTCATCGGCACTTTCTCTTCGTCAGATTCAGATATGCTGACATTGACAGGGGCAAGATTTTCTGCCACTAATCCGACGCCTAATTCTGAAACTGGCTTAGCAAGAAGTCCGATGTCAACTGTAACGCCAGAGGTTGTTTTTTTAGTGAAATATGGATTTTCTTTCACCCATTCTGCTGACTCGTCAAAGCCTGTGCTTAGCATCTTAATATTCGCCCCTATTGATACCATATCGGCAAAGCTCTTGGAATAAGAGAATGCGAGATTTTTCTCTGAGTATATCTTTGACTCCTCTTGCAGAACACCGAAACACATGCCAATACTGCCAAATGTCTTCAATGGAACAGCTACGCCAGCATAGCTATAATTGACTATGCCTGAGTATAATATCAAGCGAGTAAAATTAGCGTCAATATTTTTGACAAACCCCAATCCTGCTGGATTATATACTGATGCGTTTGAATCGTCTGCAATGGCAACAAAAGCCCCTCCCATACCTGATGGTCTTGCTCCAATATCAGAATTATCAAATGCACAAAACGACGCATTGATCAACAATAGCAAAAAGGTCATAGAGATAATAGTTGTAAAGACCTTTTTCATTAAGCAAAAACTCCTTTCCAATTAGTTAAGGTTTTTAATTTTCGCCCATGTAGTAGGCAACTTTTCAGCTTTATTAACCGCAAAAGTTATTCCATTCATATTTTCTTTGATCTCATTTTCAGTCAAGGCTCGTTTATATATTACAAGATCATCAAGCGCTCCCCTGAAAAAGTATGATCCTTGTGTTACACAGCCGATATAGATAGGATAATCGCCATCAGGGACTACCTTCTCTGATCTTGGATTTGTGTTTCCAAGAACGCCATTGATATATATACGGTCTTCTCCCTTATCACTATCAAATACGCCGACAAAGTAGAACCATTCTTTTAATGGGTATTTAGCTGTCGCATATTTTCCTGCATCAGCGCCGACGTCAAAGTATGCAAGCTGATCAGACCAGGTTTCAAGGTTATAGCTACAAGGCCACGCAGCACCACTGAGCAATTTTACAACAATACCGTTATCGTGATGAGTATCTTGCTTAACCCAAACACCAATAGTTATATAAGGAATTCCATCAAAAGTTTCTTTTTTTGTATCAGGAACTTCTAAATGCGTTGTCCCATCAAAATCCATTGCCTTTCCGAATTTACCAGTTACCCAATTTTCTCTCCCTTTTAACTCCACTTGGAAGTTATTTCCTGAGGCATCTTTTATATCATTATTGAATGGCAGGTAAAGGACTAATCCTTCTTGTGAAGAAAAAGCTAACTGTATAATCATCAAAGAGCATAAGGCTATTAATAAATACAATAATAATTTCATCGTGATCATTCCTCCTTATAATTGCATTTTTATCAACCGAAATCTTGCTGAATAGATTATAGATTTGATTTGGAGTGTTTAAGCGTCAACTTTCACACTCCAAAGATAAAAATCAATTTTGCGATTTGATCTCGCCCCAAGCGATGGCAATTTTCCCTTTATTTTCAACTGGCGTGACAAAAGCGTTCATATCTTGAATGATCTCTTGTTGACTCAATGCACGTTTATATATAGCAAGATCATCAAGCATTCCTTTGAAGAAATATTGCCCTGGTGCCACACATCCAATATATACAGGCATATCACCGTCTGGCACTATTTTTTCTGGTCTTGGATTAGTGCTTTTCAGTTCGCCATCTACATAGATTTTATCAGCAGAGCCATCAAAAACACCGACAAGATGAAACCATTCATTCAAAGGATAGTTAGCAGTTGTATAGCTTCCAATATCTGCATTAATGTCAAAATAAGCAAGCTGATCAGACCAAGTTTCAAGGTTATAACTGCAGGGCCAAAATGCTCCGCTTAGCAATTTTACAACAATACCGTTATCATGATGCTCTTTCATGTTGACCCAAACTTCAATGGTTAAGCCGGGAACGCCGTCAAGCCCGCTATTCGGCTTATCCGCAACCTCAACATAAGTTGCACCATCAAATTCCATTGCCTCTTTAAATTTCCCAGCGACCCACTTTGCGTTTCCTTTTATGACGCCGTCATTACTATTACCTGATGCGTCTTTTACATTTCCATCAAACGGAAAATAAAGCACTAAACCGTCTACCCCTGCAAAAGAATATGATGAAAAAATTAGCAGATAAATTATAGAAAGAATCAAAATAACGCGAGAGTTCATAACATCATCCTCCTTGATATAATAGGTTCTTTGGCGATAAATTCAAGCAAGCCCATATATTTCCTACATACAAGTTTTATCAATTTACCAACAGGTTCAAAATGCTAAATCCGCATTTTTATTACCTTTTATAATGAACTTTTCATA
>DTPJ01000856.1 GCA_011334435.1 Candidatus Poribacteria bacterium
ATCTCAGAATTACCAGACTTAACAAGAATAAATCACCGCCAATTACTGATCACTGATTACTGATCACTGATCACTTTTTCTTGTGTTTCTGTGGCTGATAAACTTTTACCTAAAAGTTGAATTGGACTGCTTCAATTCAAAAACCTTGACATTATTCAAGTTATATACTAATATATATACGATTTAGACAATAGACTTTAACCAAGATAAGAAAGGGAGAATAAAATTGAAAAGACCATTTCAACCACATTTGAGAAAAAGAAAAAATAAACACGGATTCCGAAAAAGAATGAGCACAAAAAATGGAAGAAAGGTGCTTAGTAGAAGACGAGCAAAAGGACGCAAAGTTTTGTCAGCATAAGCAGTTTTCAGTTTTCAGTTGAAAGCTTTTCTTGACTGAAAGCTAAAAATTCAAACTGAAAACTGCCCAACAAATTTTTAGAAATTTTTATTTTTAAGCATTAATTAGTAGGGGGTGTATTTTTTGAGATCACCATTATTAATATTTGTTATTGCATTTATATTGATCTTTATATCCCAAACATCTATGGGAGCTATTGAGATAAAATTTCCGGGAGAAACAGGGTTTTTTATCGGCAAACCGATGATCTATGTGATCAAAGCTACCGCAGGCGATCCTCAATCCATTGGTTCAGAAGGTGTTTATAAGTTCGGTCCAGAAAAAGTCACAATTGATGGGGCAGAATACTATGACTGCTCATTTATGAATGAGGGAGGCGGGGCGCATTTCTATTTAGGGATTGATACCGTGAATGCTCTTGTTACACAAAAAGGTATCTCTTTCGGCGAGACAAACCTGAATATTAAGCCTGCTATTACAACTCTTAAATATCCGCTCGTTGATGGCAAGAAATGGGAAGAAAAAACTAAACTTATCGCAAAAAATATCACTATACCCGGATTGGGAGTGATACCTAACGAATTAACTATTGATAATGTAAGCGCACAAACAATAATATCATCAACATCAATAAAGATCATAGCTGGATCATTTGATTGCTTATTAGTTGAAGCTACATATAACGGCTCTTTGTTAGGTTTACCAGTTACTCTTATACAAAGAACATGGATGAGTGAGGATAATGTCCCTATCAAACGTAGCTTTGAATTTACAAAACCAACAAAGATGACGCTTTATGATATGGAATTATCAGAAGCAAATCCCGATCCATACGATCTGAATTGGGACGGCGTATCTAATATATTAGATTTAATGATAATAACAAAATATTATGGTAAGCAAATGAAAAGCACGCGTATACCAAATCCTGACATCAATGGCGATGGCGTTGTTGATATGAAAGATATAGATTTGGCGATCTCCCATTTCGGAGAAAAATATAAGAAATAATAATCGGTTTATTAAGTGTTTGATATAATACTTAATAAGTTATCTGTTCAAAATGGCTTTATTGCCAAGAGATTAACATTAAATATACAAGGAGAAAGAAACAGGAATGCGAATTAAAATGACCAATGGCTGGCTAATATTCTCAATTATGTCAGTTTTTACTTTATTTTTTGCCCTAAACGTTTATTCCCAATACAATGGCGAATGTTGGGCAACGGATTATCTAAACGCGGTCAAAATATCTGGCGGAAAAGTGACAAAGTTTAGTGGATTCAGTCAACCACTTTCAATATCCATAAATCCGAATGATGGCAGTGTTTGGGTTGCAGACACAGATGCTATTAGGATAAAAAAGCTCTCTTCTGCAGGAAAATTATTGCTTAATATTGACAAGGGATTAGACGGTCAGCCATTGACAATTGCAGTTGACCCTAAAGATGGCTCTTGTTGGGCAGGAACTGCAAATACCTTATATAAATTTTCATCTGACGGCAAGCAGATATTAACAAAAAGTGGCTTTAATGAACCAATTTTAGTAGTAAATCCTAAAAACAGTGAGTGTTGGATAGCTGATTCAAATAATGCCCGAATAGTTAAGTTATCGCCAGAAGGCAAAGAACTTGCTGAAATAACCGTAGAAGGACTTAGTCAACCAAAATCAATTTCTATTAATCCTAATGACGGAACATGCTGGGTGTTAGACCCATTTTCAATGACTGTTTTTAAGCTATCCGCTGATGGTAAAGTTTTATTGAAAGCGTCTGTATCACCTGCTGGCGGGGCGACTATGGCGACAAGTGTTTCAGCATCTTCTGATGGTGGATGTTGGGTAGCAATTATCGTTGACTTTACAAAACCAAATCAAGATATTGTAGTAAAACTATCTGCGGATGGAAAATTGACGGGAAGCTATGCAGGATTTGCAATGCCATCTACTGTATGTTTTGACCCGAAAGATAAAGGTTGTTGGGTTGCTGATTCTAATAATGGAAAAATCGTAAAGCTATCTGCTACTGGTCAAAAAATCCTGAATCTAACGGGATTGGGGCAACCAAAAGCAGTTACCGTTGCATATCCTGTTAATAAATAGCCTCTCCTATGAAAGGGGATTATTAATGAGAAGAATATATATGGACCATAATGCAACAACCCCAGTTCATCCAGATGTTCTGGAGGCTATGTTGCCATATTTTACAAAATATTTCGGCAATGCTTCAAGTGTCCATTCCTTTGGTCGTGAAGCCAGAAATGGAATGGAAGAAGCTCGTGAACGATTGGCAAATTTCATCGGCGCTAACCCAAGTGAAATTATATTCACAAGCGGAGGCACTGAGTCAGATAATTTCGCCATTGAAGGCGCCGCTTATGAAAATATCAAAAAGGGAAAGCATATTATAACTACACTCATTGAACATCATGCAGTCCTAAATACTTGTAAGCATTTAGAGACGCATGGCTTTGAGGTTAGCTATCTTACAGTGGATAAATACGGCGTGATAGATTTAGATGAATTAAATGATCTAATAAGAGATGAGACAATTCTGATAACGATAATGCACGCCAATAACGAAGTCGGGACAATACAACCTCTTAAAGAGATCGGTCAAATAGCAAAAGAGAGGGGCATAATTTTTCATAGTGACGCAGTGCAATCACTTGGCAAGATTCCAATAAATGTAGATGAACTTGGCGTTGATATGATGTCATTTTCTGCCCATAAAATCTATGGACCAAAGGGCATAGGTGCGTTATATATTCGCAAAGGCACAAAAGTAGAGCCTCTTATACGAGGCGGACACCATGAGCGAAACCGCAGAGGCGGAACTGAAAACGTCCCAGGCATCGTAGGCTTCGGCAAAGCGATTGAGATAGCATCCGCTGATATGGAGCAGGAGTCTAAACGTCTTTGGAATCTCACTGAAAAACTGAAAAACGGACTTCTTGAAAAGTTAGATTATATATATGTTAACAGTCATCCTACACAAAGGTTGCCTAATACTCTAAACATATCATTTGACTATGTTGAGGGTGAGTCAATATTGCTAAATCTTGATATGAAAGGCATCGCTGCATCAACGGGTTCAGCATGCACTTCTGGCTCTCTTGAGCCATCACATGTCCTTTTGGCGTTAGGTATATGTGCTGCTACTGCACAGGGTGCTATAAGGTTTTCACTCGGCAGGTCTAATACTGACGAGGATATAGATTATGTATTAGATGAACTGCCAACGATTGTAAATCGCCTTAGATCAATGTCTCCGCTTTATGCGGATAGGGTTAAGCAGGATAAGTCAGTGATCAGTAATCAGTGATCAGTGATCGGTGATCAGTAAGGAGAAAGAGATGATAAAATTATCGCCATGTATTGAAGCACTTTATAACAAACTGCCGTTTATAGAAAGGATAGAAAAAGTCGCTAACGTAGGGCTTAAAGCCTTTGAATTCTGGGGCTGGGGCAATAAAGATATAGACGCCATTAAATCAGCTAAGGACAAGTTTGGTCTTGAAGTTAGCATTTTTGGTGCAGATTCAGGGGGACCACTCGTTGATCCTGCAAATAGAGGCAAAATTGCCGATGGTATGAAAAGATCAGCAGAAGTTGCCCATAAATTAGGATGCAAAAGACTGATAATCACTGTTGGAAATGAAATACCAAACGTTGATAGAAAAATCCAACATCAATCCATTGTTGACGGGCTAAAAATAGCTGCAAAGGTTATGGAAGATGAAGGTTTAATACTTTGTGTTGAACCGCTCAATGTTTTAGTCAACCACAAAGGGTATTATCTATCAACATCAGAAGAGGGATTTCAAATTATTGACGAGGTTGGAAGCCCTAACATTAAGCTGTTATTTGATATTTATCATCAGCAGATTACTGAGGGCAACTTAATTGCTAATATAACGGCAAATATAGATAAGATCGGGCATTTTCATCTCGCTGATGTCCCTGGAAGGCATGAACCCGGAACAGGTGAAATAAACTATAGAAACGTTTTTAAAAGCATCGCAGGGACAAATTATCAGGGATTTATGGGGCTTGAATATTGGCCTATTGGTTCTGATGATGATTCGCTGAGATCATTAATTGAGATGACCAAAGATTTATAGCTAACATAATCTTAGTTTAGTTTTGTAGTCCAACTTTGCTTGTAAGATCAAGTCAGGTGTTTGGGCTACAAAAATGATCTGCACAAATTATCTAATATTGCAAAATATATGATTAGATCATCAAAAATTATTAAAATGTGACTTGACAAAATACTGAGTGTCTGATATAATCATAAAAGTTGTCTATTGTATGCCTTATTTTTAGAGTATCGGAAGGGGAGGTTTTTAGAAAGCTTTGTTATTTTAGTTTTTGATTGATATGCCCCAATGGGGCTATATTTTTGTCTGTTAGTTTGGGTAAAAGGAGCTATGGAAGAAAGTAAATAATGTTATACCTCGCCGTCAATCACAATTAATGTGTTGTGAGCAATCCGATCGTTGACTTTCTATTTG
>DTPJ01000217.1 GCA_011334435.1 Candidatus Poribacteria bacterium
TATTTATCTTGTTTATTATAAATACGGAGTATATTATAACAGATGGCTTTTTTGTTGCCTACTAAATTAATACAGTATCTCCAGTTGTCATTTTTCTTGACAATATAATCAAATTATCATATAATATAAAGTAGTAAAAAAGTAATTATGATTATTTTATTCCTTAATAGAGTGGGTTTTTGCCCGCTCTTTTATTTTGTTTGGACAATTTTTTATTAACTAATAGGAAGGCAATGGAGATGAACGGCGATCTTTTGGGAATCATAGAACAGATAAGCCGACAAAGAGATGTATCAAAGGAAGTTTTGATAGATGCTATTGAGAAGGCTTTACTGCACGCTGCCAAAAAACGTTATGGTTCTTATCGTCAAATATCAGTGAGTATTGATAGAGAGACAGGAGAAATAAAGGTCTCTACACCTAAAAAAGTTGTAGATATAATGACTGATTTTTCAACACAGATACCGATAGAAGAAGCACAAAAGATAGACCCCGAGGCTAAAATAGGTCAAATAATAGAGGTTGAGTCAATTCCAAAAGATTTCGGTAGGATAGCCGCTCAGACAGCAAAACAAATTGTCACCCAAAAGATAAGAGAAGCTGAACGAGAAAATATATATGAAGAGTATAAAGGCAGTGAAGGACAAATCGTAAGTGGAATTGTTCAGCGATATGAACAACATGATGTAATAGTTGAATTAGATAAAACAGAAGCTATACTTCCAAAAGAAGAACAGATAAAAAACGAGGATTATCGTAGAGGCGATAGAATTAGGGCATTGATCATAGAGGTAAAACACGAATCAAAAGATCAACAGGTAGTATTGTCAAGGACACACCCTGACCTTCTGAGACGTTTATTTGAACATGAAGTCCCAGAGATAACTGAGGGTCTCGTTGAAATAAAAGCTATTGCAAGAGAACCAGGAGATCGTTCAAAAGTGGCTGTTTTGGCGAAGTCTAACAATCTTGATGCTGTTGGCACATGCGTCGGAATGCGGGGTTCCAGAATCCAGATGATAGTGAATGAACTTGGCGGAGAAAGAATCGATATTTTGGAATGGAGTTCAAATCCATCAAAGCTTATCTCAGCGGCATTAAGTCCTGCAAAGATATCAAGTGTGACAATAGATGAAGCATCAAAATCAGCCAAAGTCATAGTTCCAAATGATCAATTATCCCTAGCTATTGGTAGAAAAGGGCAAAATGTTAGACTTGCAGCCAAACTTACAGGTTGGAAAATTGACATCAAAAGTCAATCACAAGCAGAGGCAGAAGCAAAGGAAAAGATCGCAAAAAGTATATTTAAATCTCCCGATGAAAATTAAGAGGTCAATATGAGTATTCCTCTGCGAACATGTATTGGCTGTCATAAAACAACATTTAAAAGTGAACTTATCAGGATTGCCCGATTAAATGATGGAAGACTCGTCGCTGATTTAGATTACAAAAAAAATGGCAGAGGAGCTTATGTCTGCCCTAATTTGGATTGTATATCTAAAGCGTTAAAAATAGACAGACTGAATAAAGCTTTTAGAATTAATCCAAATTCGGCGAATCAGCTTAATTTGGATATTATTAATATTGCAATGCAGGATTTGTCAAAGGTTATAAGACAACAATAGTTTTGCAGTTTTTTATTAGACTGTAAACACAATTTAGGAGGCATTTGAACTTGAACCAGCAAATTCATAAAGGAAAAAATATAAGGGTATATGAACTGGCAAAACAGCTTCAAATGTCCAATAAAGAGCTTTTAAAAAAGCTGAACAAATATGGTGTAGAAGTTAAAAGCCACATGAGTTCAATAGATGACGAGACATTAGAATTGATCATGGCAGAATTTGGCGAACAAGAGCCAGAGCCTGAACCTCAATTAGAAACGAAGACTCTAAAAGTAGAAGAGGGCATAACTGTCAGTGCTTTGTCAAACCTGTTAAACGTCAAAAAAGCTGACCTGATAAAGGTCTTAATGCAAGCAGGCATTATGGCTAATATCAATCAACGATTGGACTTGAATGCTTTAACCATATTGTCCAAGAAATATGAATTTGAGCCGATTAAAAAGCTGACGACAGAGGAACGTCTTTTAGCTGGCGAGCCAGATAGTCCTGAAAATTTGAGACCGAGACCACCTGTTGTGACTATAATGGGACATGTCAATCATGGTAAAACGTCCTTGTTAGACGCTGTGAGAGAGACAAACGTTATGGAAAGAGAAGCTGGTGGAATTACTCAGCATATAGGGGCATATCGGGTCAGTTTAGAAAATGGCGATGTGGTATTTCTTGATACACCGGGACATGAAGCTTTTACAAAAATGCGCGCTCGTGGCGCACAGGTAACAGACATAGTGGTATTAGTCGTAGCTGCTGACGATGGGGTTATGCCCCAGACGATAGAGGCTATAAATCACGCAAAGGCAGCAAATGTGCCTATCGTTGTCGCTGTCAATAAAATTGACAAGGAAAACGCTAAACCAGAGAGGGTTAGGCAACAGCTTTCTGAATATGGGCTTGTCCCTGAGGAATGGGGCGGAAAAAATATCTTCGTAAATATATCCGCTAAATCTAAAATCGGTATTGAAGACCTACTTGAAAGCATACTTCTTGAAGCTGAACTATTAGAACTAAAAGCCAATCCAAATAAACTCGCTCGTGGAACCGTTATAGAGGCACAAATGAGTAAAAGCAGAGGACCTGTCGTTAATGTGCTTGTCCAAGATGGCACTTTAAAGGTTGGAGATTATTTTGTGGCAGGCATGTATGATGGCAAGGTGCGGGCGATGGTAGATGATAAAGGCAAAAATCTTCAAGAAGCATTACCTTCTACACCTGTTGAAGTGCTTGGATGTTCTGGCGTTCCTGAGGCTGGCGATAAGTTCTATGCAGTAAACGATGAAAAAGAAGCAAAAGCTATTAGCGAATCACGCAGAAGTATGAGCCTTGAAAGAGATAGATCGGCAATGGGAAGGAAAAGCTTAGACATTTATCAGTTGATAAAAGATGGAAAAGTCAAAGATTTAAACATCATCTTAAAAGGCGATGTCCAAGGATCAATAGAGGCATTATCAGAATCACTACTACGTCTTAATAATGACGAAGTTAAAATTAACATTATTCATTCTGCGGTTGGCAGTATAACTGAAAATGATGTTATGCTTGCATCTGCTTCTGATGCTATTGTCATTGGATTCAATGTCCGTCCTACTGCTCACGCTGCAAAACTTGCGGAAAGAGAACATGTTGATATAAGACTTTATAATGTGATATATCAAGCTATATCAGAAGTCCGAACGATTATGGAAGGCTTGCTTGAACCAGAGCTAAGAGAAGTTATATTAGGTAGGGCTCAAATCTTAGAAGTATTTAATATCTCACGCGTAGGCACTATCGCTGGCTGTCAGGTTATCAATGGACGAGTAGTGCGTAATCAACCTGTGAGAGTATTACGCAACAACAGGTCAATATTTGAAGGTAAAATAGATTCTCTGAAAATATTTAGCGAAGATGTGCGAGAGGTAGCATCAGGTCAAGAATGCGGAATATTGGTAAATGGTTTTAGCGATTTCCAAAGAGGCGATATTTTGGAATGCTATACCTTTGAGCAGGTCCCTGTAAAATTAGGTAGTTAAAATTAAAAACTGCCTAATAATAACTGTTATCTAATAACAACTATTAATAGCTATGCATGTTGGAGTTTGCACTTTACATTTAAGGCTTGCCAGCAGTCATTCCCTCAAAGAAAAACGTCGTGTTATCAAAAGCATAAAAGATAGAGTGAAAAGTAGATTTAATGTTTCCATTGCAGAAGTTGATGCTTTGGATAGCTGGCAATGGGCAATTATTGGTGTTGCCTGTATTTCTAATGATTCTACGTTCACAAATAGTGTGTTGTCTAATGTTGTAAATTTCATTGACGATATGCGTTTAGCCGAATTGGTTGACTATCATATCGAAATTCAATGACTAAATTTTCAGAAAGCGATATAGAAAATGTTACAGCATAAGAGATCAGAAAGACTTAGCGAATTAATGCAAGAGGAATTAAGCGATATTATTCGCAGACAAGTTAAAGACCCAAGAGTAGGCGAGTTCTGCACCATTATGCATGTGGAAGTATCTGATGACTTGCGTCACGCAAAAGTGTCTGTAAGCATAATGGGAGATGAATCTCAACAGAAAAAAACACTTATTGGGCTTAAAAATGCAACTGGCTTTATTAGAAGAGAAATAGGGCAAAGGATAGGGATAAGACATACGCCAGAGTTAGTCTTTGTGCTTGACAAATCCGTTGATTATAGTTTTGAGATTGACCGATTAATTAGAGATTTTTACAAGGAAAATGATAAGTAGGATATAAATTATAGCTCATTGACTATAAAATTTATATATCCTATAAAAAATATGGCAAAATCAGATAAAATAGATGATATTCTAAAAATTATCAGAGATCAAAGGACATTTCTTATATGCTCTCATGCCAATCCTGATGGCGATTCTATAGGCTCACAGCTTGCCTTTTATTCCTTTTTAGTTGAACTTGGCAAAAAGGCTTATATCTTAAATGCTAATTCCATACCTTTTAACTATGCTTTTTTGCCCTATTCCTCCGCTTTTCAAACTCAATCAGATTCTATTAATATAGATGATATAGACGTCGCTATAATTCTTGACTGTCCAAATCTTGATAGAATTGGAAACGATCTTTCGGCAAAAGTAAGGTCAATACACAAGATAATAAATATTGATCATCACATAAGCAACGATTATTTCGGCAATTATAATTTTGTTGATATAAAAGCAGGCGCTACTGCGGAAATTGTCTTTCGCTTTATAAAGCAAAGTGGGTTAAGCATTGGTTATGAACGGGCA
>DTPJ01000838.1 GCA_011334435.1 Candidatus Poribacteria bacterium
ACCTTTTCGTTCCCATACATTTTTTGCGTTGGTCATGCCTAATCTGCGAAAATTTTCTACCTGAGCATCAGTTACGTTATCCGCCTCAAATTCACATGACCAATACACTAAAAGCGATGCCAACACGTTATCACTCTGATCAAGTGTATCAGCAAAATAATGTAACTCAATATTTCCTGCAACCCAATGATATGGTCTCATAACTTCTTCGCCATAATGAACGCTTGAGTCATCTCTAACCGCTGCTCTTGCTCCTATTATATCGCCCTCTACACTTCGTTTATCCGTTATATCATAAAATCTGCCATTTACAGCCAAAACCCTTGGATGATTGCCCGTAATTCCCATCGGAAAGAAATTTCTATCAACCGTTCCCTGTGTCCAATAATGTCTATTTGTTTGAGGATTGTTAATAGCCATATTGATATTAAAGAAGGTAAAATGATTGTCATTGTCCCAATCATCATCGTATTCTAACTCATCATCAGTGATAACAACGGTGTCTAATTCAAAGACTATAGGTGCAGTTGAATTAAATCCCATATTAGCCATTCCTGAAAAAGCAAAATAAGCATTTCCATCTTGACCAAATTTCGCACCCCAATTTTTTGACGACCAATACTCAGGTAAATCATAATGCTTAAATCTTTCTTTGAGTTGCATTGCCCGAACTTCATCTCTAGTATGCCTTGCTATTCCTGCGCCAGAATCAACATAAGCGTTAGTCGTCCTAAAATTCAAGACGATCTTTTGGGCATTTCTAACGTCTTTTGAGTTTCTATCCTCTATCCATGGAAGGCAAATAGAATCATCTTTGAAAACGTTTGATTTTGTCACAGGGTTATCTTCGTCAATATCCTCGTTATATCCATTAAGAATTATATATTGAGGCACCATTCTGCGAGTTCTTGCATGCTGATCATAAAATTGGAAGCCGAAATATTGCCATTCAGGAGTTAATACTACTGGAAGATGACCGCCAGCACCGCTTAAAGGATTTGCCTCTAAATTTCTGAAAGTTCTAGTAGCGGTATCATATACAGGGACGCTGTCAATTGTCCATTTGGAATTTTTGAGATTAAATCTCTGTGGAAGCATGAAGATCATGTTTGTTTTAGTGTCAAGGTTATTTATATCGCTATCATGTATAAGTCTATTTGATGTTATATTTATATAGGTTCGTTGATCAAAGTTAATCTCAAAGTATAGATTTGTCCTATGTTCAATAAAAAATGTGATCTTTCCTTGTGCGTCAGTAGATAATGGGTTGCCAGAATGAGGGGTCTCTGCTCCGCTATTGTCAAAATATATGATATTGATAGGCGTTCCGCTTGGGAATGGCACATTACTATTAGTCACAGGATTATGATACATAAATTGAAGGTATCCATACCTGTTGTCCATTCCGATATAGCGGTTTCTCCGATGAGTTTGTGCGTCAAGAAGTCTATTTTCTGTCATAGTTTATTAAATTCGCTATTTTAAGCATTGATGATAAAATATTAAATCTTATGCAACTGTAACATTTGGGGTATCAGGAAATCTGACTCTACATCTGCCCGGGGGGATATTTTCTTCTCGCTTAAATCCATTTCCGTCAAGGTTACCTCTGCGAACTTGTCCGCTTGGTAAATATAAGATATATTGCTTATTTGCGATAGGTTGACGTGCCGAATTTGTCAACTCCAACTCTATCCAATCTCTATATTCCAAAAGGTCTGATCTTGCATAAAGGCTTCTTATTCTAACGATAAAATAAAACTTTGGAGATGAATATCCCCTTCTTTGTTCGCTTATGATCTCATTTGCCTCTCTTGGCTCTGGATAATTATATGTCCAACGAGCTTCAACAGTATTTCCCTGTGTCTGTGCCTGTATAGAATCTACCAACCTATCTGCACCAGTGACATCACGTTTATAAATATCAAACGTTGCTTCTGTGCCTGATGGATAGCCTTCTACATCAGCGGTTAATGTAACTTCATCGCCTACGTTTGCCTGTTGAGTTGACCATCTGGCATTGCTTAAGTCCATAAGCGTCACAGTTCCTTGTCCCGCAGTAGAACCAGACCAATACACTTTTCCATCAACAGCTAATCTGCCTTCGGATTCATTCCCATTGGGATTAACAAATTTATAAGGGACACCATTAATGGGTTTTCCAGTTTTATCTACGAAGTCAAACTCAATCCAATGGCTTTCTCCACTGATAAGACCGGGACCTTCGCCATATATTATTGCAGAACCAGCAGAAAATATGGCGTCAACGGAAGCTGTTCCGGGAGTTGCACTTCCACCAGCCCCAGCCCCTCCACCTGCTCCGCTATACGCGCCTCCACCTCCGCCAGCTTCTCCTATAAGAACAGTAGGACATCCTTTAACTATAGTATCAGGAGGACCTGTGCATGTAGCTATATCTCCCATTCTAGCTGCGGGCATACTCCCGATCAACACTGTTGGACTTCCCGGTGGAATTATTGGACCGCCGACATGAGGAGCAGGACCAGTAAACATAGGACATAAGTGCATATCTCCTACCCTGGCAGCTGGCAGACCGCCGATCAAAACAGTCGGAAAACCAAGCATAATAACCCCACCATGTGCAGTCATATCTAACATTCTTGCTGCTGGTCTTCCCATATTTCAATCCCTTCTTTAATTAATCTTAACTATTAATCTTAACTAATCCACCTTTTAAATCCAAAAGTCCAGATGCCTCAATTGATATCTTAGTTCCTTTTACAGAACAAGTAAGTCCTTCGCTAGAAACTTTGATGCCTTTCATAACAAGATCCATGTTAGCTCTTTCATCAACATTCATCCCAGAAATAGCAACATCAGCATCTGCCCTTACATTAATATTTCCACGTGCAATTAAATTGATCTCACTAGCATCAATATTGATAGCACCTGAAGGAGCTAATATATCAATATTTCCTGTTGTGCTATCAAGAGCAATTCCTCTACCCGCGATAATAGTAAAGCTATTTTCACCGCTGGAATCCTTAGCGACGATAGTGCCTGCGGAGTCGTCAATCTCTATGATATGCCCATTAGTGCTTTCTATATCTATTTTTTGGTTTTGATCGTCAAGCACTATTTTATGCCCATTCTCAGTTTGAATAGTTATATTATGGTTCATATCGTCAAAAACCATAATGTTCGCTTTGAATGTTGATATTGTTATTCCTTGTGCGGAAGTCCCTTGTGCAAGATGGATAAAATGACCGTCAGCAGTGGAAATATTGATGTTGTTTCCATAATCACTTCTTGTCTCGCTTCCATCTGACATAGAAATAGTCTCTCTACCACCAGTATTTAGAATAATTGTCGTTCCCTTATCATCAAAAAGCAATCTATGTTGATACGGAGTTAAAATCAAGTTTTGGATTTTATTTTGCGGTTCAAGATGTGGCATATTTATCCTATTATATACTCTGCCTGTTATTATTGGTCTATCGGGATCGCCTTCTAAAAAGCTAACGATAACCTCGTCGCCTATAAGTGGAGTGAATTGCATCCCATGCGTTACTCCTGCATATCCATCGCTAACCCTAACCCAGCAGGAACTGTTCTCATCAAGCTGTCCTTCGCGATCCCAATGGAACTGGACTTTTACCCTTCCATAATCGTCAAAATATATGTCTTCCCCCTCAGGCCCAGTGACAAAAGCTGTCTGAACGCCTTCAACTACTGGCTTTCGAGTTTTTAAAGGAGGGCGATATGTGACTGACGATTGGATACATTCTATATCATTGGAGTATTGAATGCCTTCACCAGATAAATCTTCGCCCAAAGTTTGCATTCCTACGCTTCTAACGCGAGTTATAAGATATTCTTGATTGAAACTCGTCCTCGGATGGTCAGTAAGTTGGAATCTGTAACCGGGAATGAGACGTCTACAAACGCTCTTTCCTAAATAAATCTCTAAATCTGTTCTAAAAGCTTCTAATCTTAATTGAGCGATGTCATTGCCTGTCCCTTGATCTTGAAACAAACCAGGATAATCATATACATCATATCCTTCTGATTCTTCACCTGCCAATTGTTCTGCCTCTATACTGATTAGCGGATTTAGATAGTTGAAGTCACGCAGGACCACCATATCAGGTCTTAATTGCCTTAGAGAACGATATTCATAGACATATTCTTGATCAGGCACCATACCTGATGGTTCGTTGAAAGGGACTTCGGGAGATTCTATTGATTGATGAACTGCGGAAGTATCGGATATAACCATTGTATGTTTGGTGTCATCGTGTTCAAAATAATAGAAAATGCCCTCTTCTTCCATCAAACGTGACATAAAATTGAACCCTGTCTCACGATATTGGACGCAGTATTCACGGGCATTATGTGTGCCTTGTAATTCAAAACGATAGGTATCACTCGGAACTCCTGCACTATTGAATAATTCTGTTATAATCTCTTGGACAGTCTTATTTTGAAAAATTCTGCTATAAAATTTTAGATTAAAAAGCCAAAAATAAGGCACAACTTCAGCATGATATATCGTCCAGCGATTTCCTATGCCTGCTTTAATAAACCTTGAGATTATGCCGTGAATATATCTTTCTCCGACATCACCACGTATAGTTAGATGTCCATCTGAACCGACGATTGCAGAGAGATCAACATCATTATCTTGAATGGCTAACTTAAGATCATATCTGAAAGGCTGTGATATACCTTCGTCACCACTGAATCTCAGAACACGAATTTCGTCAGTGAAATCCTCTATCTCAAATAGGAAGTCCGCTTCCGAAGATCGTCTTATCAATACCATTTGCTATCATCTCCCTTCTTGATTTAATTCGTTTATATAATTATATGCTTGCATTATACAACCCTTATATAGCAATGTCAATAG
>DTPJ01000001.1 GCA_011334435.1 Candidatus Poribacteria bacterium
CAGACCAGACAGGTTTCATTCGTGCCTATGCTGACTAAATCTTTTGCATGGACATAAGACTCGGTATGCAAGGCTTTTGTGGAGTTCTATAAGGTCTTGTCATTCAATCCAACAAAGAATTTGGCAGGTAGAATCTCATTGATATAAACTTCCACTTGCCTTTCGGCCAGCTTTACAAATAGGCAATCAGTTCCATCTTGAATACAGGATTAGATCAAAGGGTGAGTCCCTTACCACTCCTTTACCTTTATAACTTTTTATCACCTAAATTATTAACCGTTTCTAATAGTTAATTCGGATTAATTTGCGTAGAAAATGATTGGTTGGTACTACCTAATCACAGAGATAGTTCCCATATAAGTAAGATATCCCTGTTTCGATAAATTGCTTTTATTCCGTATCAACCGCATATGCCTGAAGATTATATTGATTGAATCACATGTTTACCAAAATTTCGATTTCGATTTTGTTTTCCAACAATCGAATTGTGTTATCGCGTATAGTTTGATTAGTTAAACACAATCAATAAAAAAAACCTTCCGCCTATTCCGTTTATTATATTTTTATGAACTTCTAAAATCCATGGCAGTAAAAAAGATGTATAATTTTGCACAACAAAAAATTTTACATATTATGTTTAATATCCAAATTTAAAAAGTTTTTATATCGCGGCATTCTATAAATGATAAAATAATGACCGTCTAATCCTTGTTTATATCTAATGTCCATTCCCAAAAGGAATCATTTTTACATAATGGAGAATTTATGGGCGAAAAATTTACAGGCAAAGTCAAATGGTATAACTCTCAGCGTGGCTTTGGATTAATATCAGGAAGCGATGGTAAAAAATACTTTGTCCATAGTTCGCAACTATCATCTAAAGTAGGTCGAATAAGAATTGGAACTAGGCCAATTTTTAAGATAATGCCCCGCCTGCACAACAAAGGCGGTTATGAAGCCACTCATGTAGAAATAGATATTTCGCCTTTGCTAGGAACGTCAAAGCCACTAACATTTCGACCCCTTGTTCAACCATCTAAATCTGCGGCTGATTCAGATGATGATTATTGGTATCAAAGTTATACATCTAAATTAGATAATCGGTCCAGCGCCAAAAAGCCTATTGAAACAAAAGTTGTTGGTGTAACTTACGAAGGAAGGCAATCTATTGTTGCTTTACTCAAAGTTGGCGAAGAAGTTCAATTAATAAGAGA
Source organism: Candidatus Poribacteria bacterium (assembly GCA_011334435.1). Classification (GTDB taxonomy): domain Bacteria; phylum Poribacteria; class DTPJ01; order DTPJ01; family DTPJ01; genus DTPJ01. Next base: position 1,215 of record DTPJ01000001.1, read on the forward strand.
ACCTGAAAATCCATATGATAGAAACTCAATTAGGGTGTTACGAAAAAATGGACAATGCTTAGGATTTATAGGAAAATTATTAGCAGCAGAATTAGCCCCGAAGTTTGACAATTATGGAAAACCTGTTGAAGCGGTGGTTACTTCAATTACAGGCGGCTATTATTCCAATTCAAACTTAGGTGTGACAATAAAGTTTAATTTACCTGAAATAACGAATAGCGACACTGATTTTGATTAGGAGTATATTTTGCTACCTCTTACTAAAGAACAAGAAGCTGTTGTAAATCATCCAATTGGGAATCATGCAAAGATTCTTGCTGTAGCAGGTTCTGGAAAAACCTCTACACTGGTTTATCGAATTAAATACTTGGTTATAGATAAGCATATCAATCCTAGTTGTATCCAAATATTAATGTTCAATAAATTAGCCCGCAAGCAATTTAATGAACGAATGCTTGAAGCAGGCATCCCGTCAATATTACAGCCAAAAGTTGATACTTTTCATTCATATTCTTATGGATTTATCCAAAACTTAATGACATCAGGCAAACTTGCTGGAAATTGGGATTTCTGGATTGAAGAAAAAGAAGAAAAGGCGAGAATCACGCTCAACAAAGTGATTACCTCACTCGAAAAAATTCAAAAAATTCCTGTGGGCGCTGTAGATGTAGAAGAGGCATATCAAGCCATACAATTATGGAAAGGGTCTTTAATTCCTCCACCACGAGCAGGTTATAGGGGAAATGATTACATGTCCTGCGTTTATGACACTTATGAAAAAGAAAGAATAAATTCTCACGCATTGACTTATGATGATTTCATACCTATTGTTGTTACTTATTTGGAAAAAAATCAAGATTTACTACAACAATACGCAGGTAATTTACAACATCTTATTGTTGACGAATACCAAGATGTTAATTATGGTCAACAACGCTTAGTAGAATTACTTGCAGGCAACAAAACCGATGTCATGGTTGTGGGAGATGACGACCAAACAATTTTTGAATGGCGCGGTGCAAGACCAAACTATATTATCCGAGAGTTCCAAACTGTTTTTGATAATAAACCCCTTATTCAATATACCTTATCGCGTTCTTTTAGATTTGGGGCTGTAATTGCCCAATGTGCATACAACAGCATTTTATTTAATACCAACAGAGTGCAAAAACCCCTTGTTTCCCATAGTATTGAGAAACCAGCAAGTATATTTATATTTGAACAATCTGCAAATCAGATTTTAGATACAAATAAAGAATTAACCAATCAAGTATTAATATTGGTCAAAGACAAAAAGATTCATCCTTCAAAAATCATTGTTTTGTGTCGAATGTTTGCTCAACTTAGTAGCATTGAATCTGAATTTATAACTAGAAAAATACCGTATCGAATCATGGGGCAAAAACCTTTTTTTGAAAGAAAAGAAATAAAAGTTCTGCTTGATTATGTTAAACTAGCAATTGCCTATCATGACAAAATTACAGAAAGAATAAAAATTGAATTTCTCAATATAGCGAATACCCCAAATAGAATGCTGGCACGAAGAGACCTAGAACAATTAATCAATGCAGCGTTACTTAATAAGATAACTTTAGCCCAAGCATTAGAAAGTTTTGCAGAAAGCCCTGCAAGCCCATTGAACACTCGTCAAAGAGAGAGAGTATTAGAATTAATGGGCGCACTCGAAAGTGCCAACAAACAAATAAATCTTTTTCCGGAAGAATCTGCTGACGTTCTACTCTCAAAGTTGATTTCCTCAATAGACTACTTTTCACATTTTGATAATTATTACGGGAAAGGTGAGACATCGTTTGAGCGCAAAGAAAGCATACGGAATTTTATTGACTATGCTAAAGGGGCGGGACTTCCACCATTCGAATTTTTAGCGCATGTAGAAAAATTGGACACTACTCTTGGCGTACCAGAAGATCAGCAAATCATTATGACAACTATATTTAGAACAAAAGGGTTGGAATATGATTATGTAATAATTCCAAACTGCAATGAAGGATATATGCCTTGTCTTTACGCAACAGGTAATAAAGTTTTCGATATAAAGGGAAAAATTAGAGAACCAGAGCCATCCGAAGCAATAGAAAATGAACGCCGATTATTTTATGTTTCCATAACACGTGCAAAAGAAGCTGTTTACATTGGAACGGGAACTGCAAGAGAAGATTCTCAATCACAAAAACCTTCAAGGTTTATTGATGAAATTCAATACGAACCAACAGTCAAAGTAATGACTGCTTTGCAACAAAGTGCCATTGGGAAGAAAGACGCGAAATCGAATCTACTTTCACTAATTACGCAATTTGGCGGTATGAAGAGTTTAACCCGAAACATTCTCTCTTATTATTTGATAGAACTTGACGATAAATCATTAATTGGGCAAATTGCATCTATTATTTTTTCAAGCAAAGAAATTCCCTTTAGTTATCGCTTTGCGTATTCATCAAAACCATTAAATAATCAAGAAATAACTCAGCCTTTTTTACATCCTGCATGGGATGAAATTGATAAATGATAGTAAAAAAGAATAACTCCATGTTCTTGTAAATCCATACTTTTCATGCCGGAATAAGTTTAAAAATAATATTGGTCGCTTCATTCTCAAGGTATGTTCCTTGCAGATAGTGATAGTGGTTTTTTTTATTAATTCATAAGTCTGGGCTTGCTTTCTACAGATAGATGGGGTGATGCAGTATTCTTTTGAAAAACGGTGTAAAATTAAATTGTCTTTACATAAAAAATTTTGATAAATTGCTATGCTTGAAAGCAGTTCAATCTTTCTTCAAAAATGTCATATTGATCGTCTACTTGCCGAGGGGGCTTTTATCCATGTCTACTTAGCAACCCATCTACCGATTAATGCATCGTGCACCATCAAAATCTTGCGTCGAGACGTAGCGTGTCTGGGTAGCAGTGATTTCAATAATTATCGCCAGCGTTTTCATTTAGAGGCCCAATTAAATGCATAGATTGACCACCCCCATGTCCTCAGAGCCTATGATTTTGAGCAAAACGATGAGCTGGTGGCGCTGGTAATGGAATATGCATAAGGGGGATGTTTACAGAAAAGGCTGGAGAAGCTGCGAATCCGCAGAGAACTCCTGCATGTGGCGGAGTTTGTGCGGATTGCACGGGAAACCGCCGAAAGGTTAGCGGCAGCCCATGCGCTGGATGTTGTATATAGGGATCTGAGATTTTCAAATATTCTTGTAGAAAATAAGTTTATACAGGTGTACCGGATAAAATTAAAAGCAAGTCAGGATAACCTGACTGCAGGCAAACCAGTAAAGCTTTATATCTTATTCGGTTTGACACAAAAAACTATGTTTATCGCCGACCACGTATAGGTCAGTCTTCTTCCTGGTATCTCTGGATGTCAACATTTGACCTTGCATGATGCTGGTCTGTTATTTTCCCCCAGCCACATGTAATTCACATTCTCCCGTAATGCTTTCGCTATCCGCCGACTGGTATAAATCTTGTCCACGTAGGCATACACAATCAATTTCAGCATCATTTTCGGATGATAACTGCTCGTTCCCCCTCCTTTGTAATTCTCTAAGAATGAATCCATTTCAATCCCATCGATAATCTTATTTACTACCCGTACAAGATGCCCTTCCGGTATCAATTCCTCTAAA
>DTPJ01000180.1 GCA_011334435.1 Candidatus Poribacteria bacterium
AGCGGGAAAGTTGGAGTTGAAAAGTAAAAATTTATGATTAGTAGAGAAATAGAAACAAAATTTTTATTGCAATGCCTCGGTTTAACAAAAAATGAGGAGATAAACATTAACGAAATTACAGAGAAAGATTGGATTCAAATAGGAAGAAGGATTTTTCAACATAAAATTGCACCGTTAGTTTATCAAAATTTTTCTCAGAATAAGAAACTGTCTCAAATACCCGAAGTTTTAGCCCACGATTTAAGACTTGAATATTTCCAATGCTCTCTTAATAACACGCGCATTTATTATGAACTTTCCGAAATACTTAAATCAGCAAAAGAAAATAATATTCCTATAATAGTCCTTAAAGGAGCTGTTCTTGCAGGATTGGTCTATCCTAGCTATGCTCTGCGACCAATGGAAGACATGGATTTATTGATAAAACCTGAGGATATTCGCAAAGCTAACGATATGCTTGTCCAGTTAGGTTGGAGATGTAAAGTACGAGATGGGCTATTAGAAATGATTAATCAACAAGGCTACGATATAGGATATGTAAAAGGCGACATTCTATTAGATTTGCATACTGCTATTAGAGAACTGCCATCTAGTGACTACTGGGGAAATTCACAACGTAAGAATATTGCTTCGCTTAATATGCAAATATTAAGTTACGAAGATATGTTGATGCACCTATGTTTACATATTTATAGACATTTACAGACCATTATATTGCTTGGCGGATTAAGCATCATTGAATTGATCAAACTTTATGATATTGTTTTATTGTTAAGAAAGTTTCGCGATGAGATCAATTGGGATTATATTATTCGGACAGGCAAAGATAACAATTCAGAAGACGGTTTATATACTATATTAAATGTAGTTGATAGAGACTTGGGTGAACATATTCCGAATGATGTATTGAAGGAACTAAAAATAGATGGTGCTGATCTGCCAATTAATAACATTTTATATAGCGATTGTAAAATATCAAAACTTGTGATCTTTCTGATCTCAAATAAACTGACAAAGCACTTTGCAATGACAATGGCATTACACAACGCTTTCCCTGAAAAATATACAACCTTTTGGTTTATAAAGTTCGTCTTCGGATCTTTGTTCCCTAACAAGGAATATATGGTGAAACGTTATAATATTAAACATCCATCACTTTTCGGATTTTATTATCCGTATCGTTTGATAACAGCAATATGGATGTTTTTAAAAGCAATTCCGTCATACATTCAAGTTTACAGAAGAAGTATGGAAAGGCATATTAGCGAGAATTAAATAGTTACATTTTCATAATTGCGGGTCAAGTTTATTATATAAGAATTTACGATCTGTAATGATAATCCTTTCAAAATCGCCGTCACCATTGGAATCTATTTGTAATATAACTCCCTTTTTGCCTTGTGAGATGGCTTCCCAATCAACTGTATATTTATGCACTTCGTTTGCGGATATTGGAACGCCAATGGCGTTAAAAGTGTTTGTTTTTCCCTCTTTTTTAGATGTTATGTTTAGTTCATAAACCCCATCGTTTGTCCCTGTCACTATGTAGTTATAAGAATCTGATGGAAGGAAAATTGTTACTGTTTTATTGTCTTCATCATATAAAGAGTTAGGAATTTCCTCTATTTTGTTAATGCCAGAGATGCCATTAAGCTTTTGTATTATGCTTTTTTCAGGTGATCCGACAAGCGACCCAGTAATTCTGCCATTAGAGTCAATGATTTTAAGCTCTGCTGGACAGCCAAGCGTTATAGTTTCACTATTGTTATATACCTTTTCCATTTTATCCGCTAAAATTTCACATTGATCTTTCTTTAAGCGGGGAAAGAAAGTTGGGCTTTTTAATTGTCTTAGTTTATCTGCTATATTTTTTAGATAAATAGTTGGCGCCCCTGCCCGTGCAACAGTTGCAACGCCATTTTCTTTTCTGACTATGTATATATACTGTTCGTCGGTTATACGCCATCTTTTATTTTGCTCTTCCACTGTAACTACAGCAGAAGAAACATAATCTGACACATTTCCTAATGCTCGTCTCAACTTTTCTGGCACATTTCCCCAATTAAGCTCATTACAAAAATCACTGTTAGCATCAATGGTAAAAAGAAATTTATTGTAAGTGTTATAACGTTGGATAGTAGAAATCCATCGCATTTCTTCATCGCTTATGCCGAAATTTTTGTTGCCTTTGCAATTAATTGCATAATCATATTTTGTCTTCAAGGCATAAAGTCCATCTCTTATATTTGCCTCTACTCCTTGTGGAGTGTTTGAATAATACGCGTAAACAGATTCTTTATCTAACAAATTCTTACAACGATAGACGAGATAATCATTAGCATTATTCCCGGCGCCGACGAACTCGGATGTCGTTATTTGCATAATGCCACGCCCAACATTGTTTTTATTGCCATTTTCCTTTGACTCTATTAACTCATTATTGAAATTATAATAAGGACCTGTCTCTTGTGATGCTATGGCTAAAATTAACTCTGGTGGGAAATTTTCAGGCAAAAATTCTTTGTAGTTACTCATAACTGCATCATAGATTACATCAACTCTATCATAAGTTTCCTCTCTATGTTTATTTAATAACTCTGTTAATTTTTTTCTTGTTTCTGGTCCAACTAAACCGATCGGATCAGCTATCTTATGTTTTCTCTGAAAATTTGCAACCGCATTTCGGGTGAATTCATCAAAGCAACTATTTATCTGGCTTTCTGGATAGACCTCTGGACCTTCTTCTGCAAGGATAACTTGGAGGTATCTTACCTCGTTGCCTCTCATATAAGGTGAAAGATCGCTTTTAAATGCAGAAAAGCTATCAGGTATCTGCCGAACATACCTGATTTTATTTCCCATCCATAGTTGGATAAAAGCCTTTGATTCATCACGGTCATTGCTCGCTATTATTATATTTCCCTTATATGTTTTCTCTGATCCCCTCGTAAATCTGACAGTAAATTTCATATTCCCATTTGGCGGTATAGAATAAGGAACGGGGAATACATAGTCAGAGACAGGTTTCATATCATTATTAAAATTGGCTGATAAAATTGTAAATGCAGGATTATCGGAAGTTATGCTGGTTACTAATAGATCGGCATTACCTCTATTTGATACAAGGAATTCCCAATCATCATATTTCCCCTTTGGAATATCATCAAAATCATGGAATCTTTCGGATATATCTATATCGGGTCTGGTAGCACCTATGGCGTAACCGATCATATATAACTCATCTGACGAACAGCCAGAATACCACATCCGAAATTTGCCATTGATCAAAAGGACGCTTGGATTGTTGACATAATGATAATCCCATGACCCTGTTGTGCCAAGTTCAAGGGCAGGATATTTAGAAGGCTTAACCCAATTAATGCCATCTTTGCTTTCTGCATAGCCAATGCCTGTGCTTATGCCATTCCAGCCTGTATACCACATGCTATATTTTGAACCGTCAAAAAGGACATTCGGTGACCAAACGCCTCTGTCATCCCATGATCCCCACGATCCGACACTTAAAACAGGCGAATTTGTATATTTTATCCAGTTGATCCCATCACTGCTATAAGCATAGCCGATCTTTATATTTCCATCAAAACTGGTATACCACATTTTATATTCTAACCCATCAAAAATAACACAGGGTGACCAGACATCACTGTCTTTATTTGTCCCCCAAGAACCTAAATCAAGGACGGGATTATTGGCGTATTTTACCCAATGTATGCCATCGGGACTATATGCGTATCCGATGCGTGTATTTTTGCCATCCGAACCTGTAAACCACATCTTGTAGATTATGCCGTCAAATAATACCGATGGGTTAGCAACATGAACGGAATCCCAAGAGTTTGGCAGTCCTAAATCTAATATTGGATTAGATGGGTGCTTGATCCAATTTTCGCCATCAATACTGGTCGCATAGCCTATTCTCAGATGTTCGCCATCAAATCCAGTGTACCACATCTTATATTCATTATTCCTGAATAAGACACAAGGTTTTGATACGCTTCTATCGTCCCATGAACCATCTTCTCCTGTCTTGATAACAGGGTTAGCATAATGTTTATCCCATTCATTTTGAGCAAAACTAACATTGATCCAAGATAAAACCATTATAAAAGTTACAAGTATGATGCTAAGTTTGTTTGCAAAATTCCTTATCACTTGTGTCTCCTCTAACTATAATGATCCTTATCTTATATTTTTAAGAAATTACAATTTAACTAATCCCGAAAAACCCATAAAAGCGATGGATAGAAGACCTGCTAATATAAGCGTTATTGGAAAACCTTTCAAAGGTTCAGGAATATCTGCGATTTCAAGACGTTCACGCATTCCTGCCATTATGACAAGTGCAAGCATAAAGCCAATGCCAGCACTAAATCCAAAAACAAGGCTTTGTATGAGATTATAATTTTTTACTACATTTAGCAATGCAAGACCAAGTATCGCACAATTGGTTGTGATCAAGACCAAATATATCCCCATTGCACGATGCAAGGAAGGTAGCATTTTCTGCAAAACTATATCCACTAATTGCACTAATACTGCTATCACTAAGATAAAAGATACGGTTACAAGGTAGTCAAGTTTTAATGGTGAAAGAATAGTAGTATATATTAAATTAGTCGCAATAGATGACAGAGTTAGGACAAAAATTACCGCCATCCCCATACCAACAGCTATACTAACATTTCTTGACTGACCTAAAAAAGGGCAGATGCCAAGAAATCTTGTAAGTATAAAATTATTGACTAAAACAGCACTGATAAATATTGTAAATAATTCCATACTGAAATCCCTCTATTCAATATGAAACATGGATATATCTTGTCAAAGAACCTTTTGG